>JAAXQI010000114.1 GCA_012974315.1 Desulfobacterales bacterium
CCCCTCACCCCCTGTTCACTATCAGAGCCAGGTTCAGCCGGCTGCCGGTGCGGGTCTTTTCGTAGATAGAACTCAGGTGGGCCTTAACTGTCCGTTCAGTAATATCCAGATTGGCAGCAATCTCAAGATTGGACTGCCCCTGGGCAATGAGATCGGCAATCTCCCGTTCCCGCTTTGTCAGAGTTTCAAGTTTTTTCTTAGAATCAGAAACGGCCATACTCTTTGCCTTGGAATAAGAGTCAAGTATCAAACGCTGCATAACCTTCTGGCCAAGCCATACCGCCCCGCTTGAAATAACCCGGGTAGCTTCTGTAAGCCGCTCAGCAGAGATATAGGTATTTGCATAACCGACAATTCCCAACTTGAGAAAAGTTAAGCCTTCCTCTTCATTGGGTTGATCGGAGAAAAGAAAAATTCTGCAGAGAGGACTTAAACGCCGTATTTCAATAAAGGTTTCCGGGTCGACAAGGGGACGGTGCAGAAGGAGCAGGTCAAACTTCTCATCAGCACAGAGTTTTTGAAGATTGGGTAAAGAATCTGCCTGATTCAGGTCATACTTATCTTTCAGAAGGTCTACCCATCTTTGAATAACCAAATCATTAGCACTGCCCAAAAGAATAGCCATAGATTACTGTTCTCTCAATGCCATATATTTGGCTCTCAGAACCGGCTTCAAAAGGTAAGACAGGATTGTCTTTTTCCCGGTAAGAATATCAACTGAAGCCACCATGCCAGGGATAATCGGTAAGGGATTTGTTTCAGGACCAAGATAGTTCTTGCTGGTTCTTAATCGCACAAGGTAAAAACTGTTACCCTTGTCGTCTGTTATACTGTCTGCACTGATATGTTCCAGCTTGGCTTCGAGGCCTCCATAAATGGTAAAATCATACGCAGTGAATTTTACCTTGGCATCCTGATCCGGCCGGAGAAATGCAATATCAGCAGGCTTGATATTTGTTTCTATAACCAGGGTGTCTTCCAGGGGGACTATTTCAACAAGATCCATACCAGGTTGAATAACCCCTCCCACAGTATTGACCAGGAGCCTGTTAATGGTTCCTGTCACAGGTGACTGGACATTGGTCCGCCGCAAACGGTCCTCAATGGCTATTGCAGATGCAGAAACATCTTCAAGTTCTGCCAGTACATCGTTTAACTCGGATTTGGCTTTATTAAAAAATGCAAGCTGGTTTTCACGGAGCTCCAGTTGAGCTTCCTGAAGTTTGGAATCAGACTTTGGAATAGACTGTTTGATCGTTGCAATTTCTCCCTGCATCATACTGGCCTGGCGTTCAAGATGCAGGACCTCAACTTCCGATACAGCTCCCTGGGCAACTAAAGGCCGGGTTAATTCAAGTTCCTTATTCAAGAGGGCAAAGGTCCTGGTTAACTCTTCGAGTTTAGAGGTAAGTTCCCTGTATTCATGTTTTCTCTGGCTGATCTGTTCCCGAATTCTCTGCATGGAAGAGTTGAATTCACGCCTTCTTGATTCAAACAATTCCTTTTCGCGGACGCCGACCTGAGGCTTTTCGTTAATTACCTCTTGCGGCACCTCAAAATTGGATCCATTGGATTCCGCTTCCAACCTGGCAGCCTTTGACTTGGATGCGAGGTATTTTACTCTGTTTTGCTTGAAAGATGACGAGAACCTGGTTTCATCAATGCGCAGCAAAAGCTGATCTTTTTTAACAAGTTGACCGACATCGATCATAATTTCAGAAAGGATTCCCCCTTCCAGGTTCTGTATAACCTGTATCTGTGTAGATGGAACCACCTTGCCATCACCACGGGTCACCTGCTCTATTTCAGAATAATAAGCCCAGACCATAAACAGCACCAATAGTGCCATGACAACCCAGAGGATGGCACGACCGCCCTTTGGAGTCTGGGCCAGGATAGACGTGCGTATATCCGTCGTCAGGTCGACATCTTCCGGCTGCATTCGGTAGAATAACTTATTTGACTCAGGTTTTTTCTCGGATTCAGACAACTTGCTTACCCCGGATTATACGTTCAACTGGCCTCTTTTAAGAGCCTCTAAAACTGACGCCTTTGGACCATCAGCAATAACTGTACCATTATCAATCACAACAAGACGGTCAACCATTTCAAGCAATGAGGCCCTATGGGTTATTAGTATCATGGTTTTGTTTGCTATCACCTTGGATAAATTATCCCGCAGCAGAACTTCTGTCTTGTTATCCATGTTGCTGGTCGGCTCGTCGAGCACGAGCACAGGAGGACTGAGAATCATTGCCCTGGCCAACGCAACGCACTGTCTCTGGCCGCCGGAAAGTCCTCTGCCAAGTTCCCCAACTTCCATATCAAAACCCATGGAATGCTTTTTAACGAATTCATTCACGCCGGTTAGCTCAGCAACCCGTAAAATTGTGCTATCTTCTACATCATGTGTACCCATGATGATATTATCTCGGATAGTACCACGAAAAAGAGTTATATCCTGGGAAACATAACCGACGCTATGGCGCAGATCAGCAGGGTCAATCTGCCGTATATCTGTTCCATCCACACTGACCATACCGCTAAGCGGTTGATACAAGCCAAGCAGCAGCTTGCCCAGAGTGGTTTTTCCTGAACCTATAGGACCAATAAGACCGACCTTTTCCCCGGCTTTAATTTGCAGAGAAATGTTGTTTAATATCTTTACTGTCTGATTCGGGTATGAAAAAACAAGATTTTTGACTTCGATCCCACCTTGTATCTGTGCTCTATGCAAAAAAGTCGTGCCTTCTGGCCGCTCAACCGGAAGTGCCATAATTTGATTCAAGGTTTTCAAAGCTGTTTTGGCACGATGATAACGGGTAGCAAGGCTTACAACCTGTGACATGGGGGCAATTGCCTGTCGTGAAACAATTACCAGTGCGATGAGCCCTCCCTGGGACAGATTGCCTTCGGAAATCATGTAAACACCAGCAATTACAACAGCAACAACAGAAATACTTTGCACAAAAAAGGAAAAATGATTTACAGACGATGAAAGAAACCTGGATCTGGCACTCCATTTAGCGATATAGCTGACTGCCTCTTCCCAGGCTCTCTGAATCTGGCTCTCTGCTCCAAGCATCTTAATCGTTTCAAGGCCTGACAAACCTTCTATGAGAATGGCATTCTTCTGGGAAGATGCCTGGAATGATTTCTCAACTGCCTTTTGCAGGGGAATCTGGATAAAAAGAGCATAGAGTAGGAGCAAAACAATAGAAATGATATGAACATAAACGATATTGCCACCAAGATACCAGATAACAGCAAGTGCCAGGAGAACAAAGGGCATATCTATTAAAGCAATTATGGAGAAAGATGTGATAAAATCACGGATGGACTCAAATTCCTGCAGGTTCTTGGAGAATGACCCGATTGATTGGGGCCGGGATTCCATGCGCAGACCAAGTACCTTTTGAAAAAGGCTGGCAGATATCTTCAGATTTGCCCTCTTACCAGCTTCGTCAACAAAATATCCCCGAAGGCCTCGCATGATTGTTGCAAAGACATAAATAACACTGATGCCGATGGCCAGTACCCAGAGTGTTTCAAATGCAGAGTTTGGTATAACCCTGTCATAAACGTTTAAAACAAAGAACGGACTGGCAAGACCAAAGACATTTATTAAAAATGAGGCAATAAAAACATCCCTGTAAATTCGCCATGATTCAAAAATCGTACCCCAGAACCATCCCCTTTTAGAGGTTGGACTTATTTCATCAATTGCCAGGCGCTCCATCCGGAATTTTGGACGAACAAATATGCCATAGCCAGTGTAAATATCCTCGAGCTCCTGTCGTGTAACTGTCTTTTCCCCCATACCGGTTTCAGGCATGAGAATACTCAACTGCTGGCCTCCATTTACAATATCTACCAGGACACAGGCCTTGCGGTCTTTTAAGAGCAAAACAACAGGAAGTTGAAGGTTGGTAATTCTCTCAAGGGAACGATGAAGAATACGGGATGATAGTCCGATACGATCAGCAGCTCTGGGAAACAGTTCTGCAGTAAGCCGATTGTTGACCAACGGCAACCCGGAGATTAAGCCTGTTCGGGACGCAGAACGATCATGCAACTTGGCAAGTTGCATAAGACAATCTAAAAGAGGATCGTCATGCGTATCTGTGCCTCCTCCAAGATTCCATTCATTTGAAGGAGGGCTTTCTTCTTTTTCCGACATAGATTCGTTAGTGAGACTTATAAAGTTAAACCGTATGGTAAAAACACATCTTTTAACGTATTAATCATACTTGGTAAATATATTTTAGTGTAAAAATAATAAGATGTCCATTTTTTGTTGGATAACGTACCAAAATGGCTTATACAAAAAGAAAAACTAACTCATCGGGGGTAAAGTTATGCTGTTTATTGAAAGGGATAAAATTGGAAATATAATTGCTTTACATGTAAAGCCTGAAGCAAATGCCCGAGAGCAGAAGGCCATAATGGATGATGAAATTCTGGCATTTCTCAACAAAAGTGTCGATACTGATCCCTGGGTGCAACTGCTGTCCCTTTCGGATATGAGTATTATCCGAATCCTTGAAGATCTGATTGATCTTCTCATCAGAAAAAAGGTTATTATGCTTACTGATTTACCGGAAGAAGCACAGACAAAGATCAGTGAACGTAAACGGTTAAGGGAAAAGCTTGACCCTAGCCATTTGATGGTAGATGATATTTTATAGGAAAGCCCTATTAATAATCCTGGAATTTGCCCCAATCTGATCCTTTCCTATCCTCTTCTAGCTCTCTTGCATTTTATCAAGTAACGGTTTAGGCCGTTCAACTATGTACCCCTGAATTGCATCAAGGTTGAGCTCTTTAAGAAGCTCCCATTGCTGTTCTGTTTCTACTCCTTCAGCAATGACGTTAATATCAAGACTGTGAGCTACACTGCAGAGAGATCCAACAAAGAAACGGCTGTCACTTTCCTTGTCCTTTAACTCACCGGTGTAAGCCCTGTCGATCTTGACATAGTCAGGACGCAGTGACTTCAAATAACCCAGATGAGTTGAACTCTGTCCATAATGATCAAGCCCGACAAGATGTCCATATTGCCTGACTACCAAACTGAATTCCTTAACCAGGTCCAGATTCTGGACAGCTCCAAATTCAGCAAATTCAAAATTTATACGTGGTGATTTTTCAGGAAGATTTTTCAGGGCGGAATAAACCCATCGACGGAATGAATCATTTTCCAATGAAGCGGATGAGACATTTACGGCAATATGGTCAACATCTATTTTGCGAGGATCAATTCGCATAACTTCTTCCAGAACTATGCGGTCCAGGTATGAAACAAGATGCAGTCGCTCTGCAAAAGGCATAAATAACCCAGCGCTTAATAAACTGCCATCTTCCTGAATAATGCGGGAAAATATCTCAAGATGGATAATCTGTTTTCTATCATAGGCATTGACAACCGGTTGAGCATATAAAGTAATTTTTCGTTCCGACAAAGCCTGGTCAAGAATTTCTTTCCACTGTTGCTGCCCAAGAGGCATATTCTCTGATTCTTCTGTGATTGAAAGAATTTTCCACTTATTAGGTCCAGTTTGCTGGGCTGATCGTAATGCCAGGTCTGCCTCTGATAAGAGACGACTCAGAGAAGTTGAATTCTCATAGTTTACCACTCCTACATGGGCGACATTGTCTGTCAGTGTCAGTTGTTCAACTGCAAGTTGACTCAATTTGCGGATTACAGTTTCTGCAATACTCTCACCATCCCATGCTAACGCATCCGGGACAAAAATACCGAAATCACCACCTGTTAAACGGGCAAGGACAGAGTTCGGATGTTGTTTTGTCGATTCCTGTAATATAGCGGCCACTTTCTGCAAAAGTTCATCACCGGCCTGAAACCCCTTCTGTTGGTTCAACTCATGTAGATCTCTTATCTGCACCAGTAGAATGATACCCTTTGTTGTACTATCACCCCTGTCAAGACGGGCAGTTATCTGACTTTCAAAAAACCTCCTGTTCCCCAATGCGGTCAAAGAATCATGGTAGGCATGTTTTTTAAGACTTTCGGCAATGGAAACCTGCTCCTCGAATATTTCCTTAACTTTGCCGGTCATGCGATTCATGGCTTCAACTACACGACGCAACTCTTTTGTCTTTGGCACTTTTTCCTGAATCTCATACTTCTTTCTACAGAGAGCATCTGCCTGTTTTTCGACCAGGACAAGAGATTTCAACAATAATTTCAATCCAAATCCACCCACAATCAAAACGATAATACCGCAGGCAAGAAACCATAGAGTCATGCGGACAACATTTCCCCAAAGAGTTTTATAGGCATATCCAGGATGACTTTTTACATAAACAGCACCTGCCTGCTGCCAACCTGCCATGACATTTGCTGTGGCCTCTGGAGTTTTTAAAGGGATCAGGCGGATAAACCACTGCGGCACATTTTCGATGGTAACATCAAGTACACGATCAAACTGGACATTCTGCTGAGCATCCGTATACCTGATAATACGGTAATACCCTCTGTCAAACACTGCATTGATCATACTTTCAATTGCCGGTTTATCATTATCTATATTGTGCTGTGAAATTGATAAACCGAGAGAAGTGGCAGTATCCTGGGCATGGGATTCCAACTGGTCAATAAGAAAAGACCGGGTACTTTCAAGATTCGCCAACCAGGTGCCCGTAAACAGCATAAAGAACAGAACCAGAGTGAAAATACCGAGTTGTCTATAAAGTGTCATATTTTACACCATGTGTTTGAACAGCAATAGTAATCCGAATGCATCAAATCTGAAATGCTACATTATGTGATGCTTCAATTTTTCATGGCCCTAATAACTTTGTTTGTCTTTGAATCATTTACTTGTTTATTGTTAAATAACGAACCTGGTAAATTCTAAAATTATTTATTGGGACAAATTATCTTCAGACATTCTTTGCACCAGGTCCTGCCAGCGCTGCAGTTGGCTACTGCTACCTGCCAACTTACCTTTCCCCCGCTGTTTTGCGAGCCACATGCCGGTACCATTAAAACTATATATGGGCAATAGATCTGTCCGTTTTGATGCAGGGTGTATATCTTTCACTATATTATCAAGAATAAGGGGTTCGCTTCCTGGTGAACTATAGTAAGCAAGAACCATGTGATGGACATTATAGGTGATGGACTTGACGTATGTAAGATTTAACTTTTCATCTTTGATACCCATGGCCTTCAGGGTAAAATATTTTGCAATGGTAAAATCCTCACAGTCTCCCCCCTGGGTCCCGATAAACTCAATTGGTGTGGCCCAGTAATCCTTTACTCTCCAGTGATCAATGTCATCGACAAACTCCATCATGTTAAAAAACTGGTTAACCTTTTCAAGTTTTTCCAGGTCTGTCTGACTATTATCCGATACAATCAAATCTTCCCAGGCAGTAAGACGTGAACGGGCAGACTTTCCATATTTCTGTTCAGCTTTATTTAGAAGTTCCGTATCGAGATGAAAATTTTTTCCCTTACTGATAGGGACTATTAAAGCCAAAAACAAACACAGAATAGAAAAAACAATGAATATTTTATTTTATGAGTATATTTGACCACAATGGCTCAAAACGGAATTACTTTTGTATTTAGGTACACTCCCAGTAGAAGGTACTGTTTTAGCAGGAGTCTCTGCAAAATAAAAATGGGATAGCAAAATCTGCCATCCCATTTTAACAATTTACACCTCTAATTATCAACTGACTATTATCTTTCAGGAACCATGATTTTTTTTGCCAGAGTTGGTTATGAGTTGCTCGTCATTAGCATCTGTTGCCGTTGATTTTTCCTCCTGCGGTGTTTCTTCCTCCCGGAGCTGTACCTGGACTTCTTCCTTTGTCTCGCTTTCTACAGGCCACTGCAAACCAAGTGTGTGAACCAATTGGCCAATTCCGCTCAAAATTCTGTACTGGGCATAGATCATATCATAATTGGCATTCACCAGATCAATTTTTGCGTTAATGAGTTCAGCCTCTATATCAAGAACGTCAAACATGGTTCGTCTGCCGATGCTAAATTGCTTGGTGAAAGCCTCTGCAGTTTCACCTGTAGATTTCACATAGTCCTGAAGGAAAGTGAGACTGTTTAAACTTGCTTGATATGCAACCCATGAAAGCCGGATAGATTCAACAATTTGACGATGTGTGTTATTACGGATCTCACGTGCTTCACAGATGAGTTTGTATGTTTCTGCGATGCGAGCTTTATCCTTCCAGCCATTGAAAAAATTAAAGCGCACAATAGCGGCCGCAGTAAATTCTTCATAATATTCGGGGAAGTCAACATCTTCCTGCCACTTCTGGTCTGCTGTGATATCAAGTTTAGGATAGTAGTTGCTTTTGGCAACAAGGTGTTGTGCTTCCCGGGCATCAACATCAGCCTGTGCTGATTTGAGGATAGGATATTGTGCCACTGCCAGTTGCTCAGCTTCATCTATGGATGCAGGCATCATGGAATCAACCGAATAGGGTGCAATAAGATGTTCCGGCATACGTCCAACAGTAAACTGGTAATCCGTCTTCGCATCAATGACATTCGCCTCGGTGACAATCATACCTGATTCTGCCCGGGCCAGACGTCCCATAACCTGATCAAGATCAGACTTACGATCCAATCCCGACTCGCTTCTAAGTTTGATCTGGTCATAGATACGTTTATGGATTGTGACATTTTCTTTTGCCAATTCATGAATATCTAACTGGCGAAGGACATTGAGGTAAACACGCGATGTACGCAGGGCAATATTTTCAGAAGTCCCTTGCAGCCTGTATGCAGCAGAATCGACACGGTGCTCCTGTCTTTCCACTTCGTATTTTGTGGCAAAACCCTCAAAAACATTCTGCCGAAGAAGTAAAACAGTGGAATTGGGGTACGTTTTCCCGTCAAACGGACTAATATTATCCAGGTCTTCAACCCCGGCACTATAGAGACCATCAAGAGTCGGCAAGTATCTCGCCCGTGCCTGCTTGACCTCCTCGTCTCTTGCCAGGCGATTCCAAGTTACCGCCCTTATTTCCGGGTTGGTCTGCAGCATGTAATGCACGGCATCCTGAAGTGTCTCTGCTTGTGAGTTCCCTGCCCCCCAGATTAGAACCCCTAGAACCATAAGCCCCAGGTACCTGAGAATTGATT
>JAAXQI010000189.1 GCA_012974315.1 Desulfobacterales bacterium
GCTGACGCAAAACCCGTGGCAGCCCATGCTGACGCAAAACCCGTGGCAGCCCAAGCTGACGCAATAACCGTAGCAGTCGTGCCTTTCGAAATGCACGCCCCAAGCTCTTTAGCCTATTTGCAGGACGGTTTACGGGATATGCTGGCCAGTCGCCTTGCTGCAAACGGGGGAGCACAAATCATGGAGCACGGCAAAGTTGACGCCCTGCTGAAAGAACCGGGGAAAATACTGCAGCAAAAAGAGGCCGTTGAGCTGGCCCGACAGCTTGCGGTCGATTATGTGGTGACAGGAAGCCTGACCTCCTTGGGCGGTTCCATGAGCCTAGATGCCAAGGTCTTTTCCCGGGACGATGTGCAGCCACTCAGTTTTTATGCTTCCGCGCCACAGGAAAACGAGGTGATCGGTGCCATTAATTCACTGTCCTGGGATATATCGGAAAATGTTTTTGGAGCCAAGCGCCCTGCACACATGATGGTTAATACTGCTCAGCCTGGTCCGGCAGCAGCAGATGATCCCATGGCCGCTTTTAAAACCGAGCATCCTGAAAAAATATTCCGGTCACAGGGATCTGCTTACGGTACTGGAACAGGTTCTCCCATTATCATGACCAAGTCCAGTGTTGGGGGGTTTACCAAGACCCAGAATGTGAATTTTGCCCTGCGCTCCATGGATGCAGGCGACATAGATGGTGACGGGCAGCCTGATGTCGTCATGGCCGACATCTCTAATATATACGTTTATCATCTGCAGGATAACAAGCTGGTCCAATTCGGCACCCTAAAAATGCCGGCCCGCTCCAAAATCCATTCAGTGAGCCTTGGTGATATTGATGGAAACGGCATGGCTGAGATTTATATCAGTGCAGCAGATGATTTTCTTCCCCATTCCTGGGCCTATGAATGGGGAGGTAAAAGCCTGGATATGGTGCTTGATGATATCCCCTGGTATATAAGGGCGATGGACATACCAGGCGAAGGTCCTGCGCTTGTGGGGCAACGCGGCGGCCAGAGTTCCCTGCTGCTTGGCGGCATCTTCAAACTCATAAAAAGCGGCACCAAAGTGCTCCAGGAAGAGCGCATTATAGGGCTTAATTATATCAACCTGTTTGAGTTTGTCCTGGCTGATATGACCGGCGACGGAGCACGTGAAATAATAGCCATCAGCAGTGCCGACCGTTTATACGTTGTCAGGCCAAACGGCTCCGTCCTTTGGATTTCTGCTGACTTTTACGGTGCTGCCAATCGCTACATTGGTGAAGATTACGACCAGGTGGGAGGCCGGGAGGGACGGGTTGGACTTGATATTGATTCCGGTCCTTCTTCCGATGCCATCGGCAAGGAAGGCAGCGGCAAAAGAATATATATCCCCTCCCGGATAATCGCCATGGATGTCAACAATGACGGAATAACCGATGTGGTGGTGAACAAGAATATTCAATATACCAGGTGGCTGGAAAACACAAAACAGGTGAAAAGCAGCGAGATACAGGCCATGGTCTGGAACGGCATCGCCTTAAGCCCAATCTGGCAGACAAAAAAAATTGATGGCTATGTCCCGGACATCCAGTTTCTTCCCCTGCCTGACCGGGAAAACAGGGCGAAACTCTTTGTCGGCCTGGCGCTTGCAAAAGGCTGGACAGGTGCTTTTAACGAGGGAGAAAGCACAATACTCACCTATGATATTGAATTGGCTGGGGAAAAAGCGGCTGCAGAAGAGCCAAAAAACTAAAAAGACTTGACAAATTCGTAAAAAAGTTGTTAGAAGGTGTTAATTTGTTTCTTGGGGGAACAGGTTTCAGGGTCATTCTCTGTACTATTGGTGGCCTGGATGCCTGCACACAGGAAATAAATTGCAGCTAAGTTTAGATGTTAAGAAAAAACATCTAAGCATGGAGAAAGTGGTTGATAAACAACCAAAATCAAAAAAGAGGAGATAAGAGATGAAAAAAGTTTTAGCAACAGTAGCTGCCCTCGGCCTGGTAGTTGGCGTAACAGCTAACGCTCTCGCCCTGGACAAGCCCGGCAGGGCATCAGAAGTTGAGTCTACAACCGCACCGGTAGTACCCAAGGCAACTGCTCCGGGCGTAGCCCTGTGGTCAGTTTCCGGTCAGTGGGTTCTGGCAGGTGCTTACCTGAGCAAAGGTATGGGCGCACCGGGTGCAGCAGCAGTCGGAGGTGAAGGGTCACAATTGTATTCTGACTCAAGTGACGCTTTCTACATTTACTCATTCAAGATTCTGCCCGTTCTGCAGATAAATGACAAAATTTCCGTAAAAGGCGAGCTGCGCTTTGCTGACCGTGACGTGTTCGGTGTATCTAACACAAAACTTTTTCTCAGTGGGCAACCTGGCGGTCGCATAATTGACGCCTATACCGTTTACATGGAATACATTTCCCCGGTTGGTAAAACCCGTTTCGGTCGTACACCGGCCGGCGCCTGGGGAAGCAGCAAATGGAATAACTCCAGCCGCCAGGGCGATCGCCTGATGTGGTGGACAAACTTCATGCCGGAAAACTGGGGCATGCTCGCCTTCATTGAGAAACGGACTGAAACAGATGCCGGCTCTCCTTATGGTTTAAATGAGGTCTCTGACGGGGACCAGGACGCCTACTACATCGACCTGAGCTACAAGGCTGACATGGGTAAAACCGTAGGTGCTCTCTGGATCGTCAGGAATGCAACATTTGACATAGGTAACCCAGATATATCTCCCTACACCGCTTCGAACTTATGGCTGAACGGTAAGTATGTGTGGGACGCTATCGGATTTGAGTGGGAAGC
>JAAXQI010000118.1 GCA_012974315.1 Desulfobacterales bacterium
ACAATATACTTGTTGAGTACAATGGAAAGAGAATCATAAAAAATCTTTTTCTCTTTATACTTCTTGGGAAGTGCTGCGTGTGAAATGGGCAGCGCCATAACCATTGTGCTGAGAATGAAGAGTAACGAAACCCGAATTATTTTTCCTGCTGTCATAAAAGATATATCTCAATGGGTATGATGTCTTTTTTGAAGAGTTCTTTAGACTCAGAGATCTATAACCTTCCAGGTATCATCACGAAATATGTGATGGGGTTTGAAGCTGGCCTTGTAGCTCATCTGTTTAACATCTTTAATCCAGTAACCCAGATAAGTGAATTTTATTTCTTTCTGCCTGCAAAAGTCAATGAGGTGTAAAATGTTAAAAGTGCCGGGACTTCTTTTTGCTTCTGCAGGATCAAAATAAAAAAAGACAATATTAAGCCAGTCCGTACTCAAGTCAACTATGGATACACCAACCAGCCTGGATCCGATTCTGTAGCTTATCTCAACGGTGTTGGTTATGTGGTTCAGAAAGAAACCATTATAGTAATCAAGGGCTGAACTGTCACGTCCTGGATATCTTGCCGCTAAAAATTTTTCAAGCAGGGAAAGATTTTCCTCGCTACAGGTCAGTGGGGTTATCGTAACATCAATATCCTGGTTCTTATTGAAGGTCCTTCTCTGGTTTCTATTTGCTTTAAATTCTTTTGGATTAATGCGAATTGGCACGCATGCCTCACATTCATTACAGTGCATACTATAGATGACATTGCCGTTCCGGCGATAACCGGAATCAAGATATACTCCCATCACAAAGTCAGGCATAGTATCAAAGAGAGCCTGATTGTATATCGCATTATGTGGCATGCCGTAAGGGCATTCAATGGATGAATGAACAAAATACTTCTGCAGTTCATCTTTTATACGAAGAGCCTCGAGAGAAAGGGTATTGTTATGCGCAACCATATAATCGCGAAGTGCCTGTCAATTTCTATGAGATATCCTCATCCGGCAGTACCTGCTGCTTTTGCAGCCGTTTATAGTAAAAGTTCTGGCCGTATAAGACGGACACCGGGTTATGCCCTGCAACACGATCCTTGACCACCAGGGTGGTAACCGGAGCATCTGAATATTTGGTAAAGAGGATGTCATGTCCAACGCAGAGCCCGACAATTATATTTAAATCCGTTTCAGCACGGTTCAACAGTCTGGCTTGAGCTACTGGATTGCAGGCCGGTTCAAAGGTGTTTGGGCGCACCTTCTCATCCTCGGTAAGTCCCAGTTCCAGCTTGTCTATACTGCCTGATTTGCAGCAGACACTTACCGCCTTGAAACCCTGAGCCTCGAGAATGGCTGCCAACCTGTTTGTTTCGTCTAATAGTCCAATACATGTTGCCATGCCGATTTTTTTATATCCCATCAGTTTGGCAAAGGCAATGGTGTCCTCCACCCGGGTCCAGCGGGCATTAATTGCATCACTGCCAGGAATCGGTTGATAACAGAGACCTTCCACCTTTGCAGCAACACTGGCCATCCTGGCATCTTCAGCATCACCTTTGTAGAGCTCAAAGGATTCATTAATGATATCGGTATGGTCTCGGGTCGGACAATTACCCGGCTTGGGAGGTTTGTTTTCAGGGTCACTACTCCAGCAGTTTGTACTCCCTCCTTTACGCCAGGCAGCACTGCATTTACTGCAGGTAAAGTTATTTTCTCTGCTCATTGATAAAACCTCTTTAATAGTTGATGGATATAAACAGGAGTTATTTACTGCTGATCAAGGCTGCCACAGTCCGGGTTGAGTCAAACTGCTCCATGGCAATTCTGATTACTGCTGTTAGAGGCACTGAAAGCAGCATGCCGGGAATGCCCCATACCCAGCCCCAGAACATTAGTGCCAGAAGTACCACCAGGGGGCTGAGATTCAGGCCGCGGCCCATGACTTTCGGCTCAATAATATTGCCTACTATAACCTGAATAACAATGAGAAGGGCAGCTACCATTAAAGTTTTACTGATTGAGCCATATTGAAACAGGGTGACAGCTATGGGTGGAACGGTGGCAATAATTGAACCAATGGTGGGGATAAAATTCATGATAAAGACAAGCGTACCCCAGAGGAGCGCAAAATCAACCCCGAATAACCAGAGCACCACTGTGACTGATGCTCCTGTCAGCAAACTGATCATGGTTTTTAAACCCAGGTACTGCTGAACAGATTGATTGACACGGGTCATGGTTTCAAGAACCGGTGCAGCTCTATCATCACCGAGTATCCTGACAAGACGCTGGGCAAAAGCTTCACGTTCTGCTAAAAAAAAGACCATAAAAAGTAAGACCCACATGAGGTTGCCCAGGAATGTAAAAAAGGAGCCGCTTAATGATTGGACAAGGCCACCCAGGGAGGCAAGGCGTTTTTGCTTGAAGTTGCTGAAAAAGCTATCAAGCATCTCTTTGCCTTGCTCCTGGCTGATATCAAAATAGGCCAGGACATGACCGGCATATTCCCAGAATTTTGTTTCGTAGGCCGGCAGCTGTTCTTGAAAGGCACCGATATTTACAGTAATCAGTTTGCCAAGCATGAAGATCACTATCATGACAATGGCTATGATTACAAAAATCCTTAAAAAGCCGGGGACCTTTAAACGTTTTAAATAATCGAGCGGTATGCCCATGGCATAACATGCGAGGATGGCAAAAAATAAGGGTATGAATAAAAAGCTTAAAGTCTCAAGAATAACGGTTAATAGAACGAGCAGCAGGAGCCAGGAGGCAGCATTGGTAATTTTGAAGTTAGAATTTGCCGAGGAAGATTCCATTAATACCACCTTGATAAATTTTAAAAATTATTTACAGATATTTATTTATACCTGTTTTGTTATAAAGAAATCAATGGGATATTAACATATAAAGAGTTGTCGATATGGGCGGATGCTGTTTCTGGGCAAGGTAAGTTCGGATCTAAAGATGATGAGCAGATAATTAGAGCGTTAAAAGAGCGGCCCTGCTGAAGGTAATTTTAAGGTCCTGTAATTTTCTAAGTCCGGATTTTTGAGCTGCAGCAAGTATTGTACGGTACTGTTGGGCGCTGACATGAAAGGCAGGTTCGGTATAGATGATTTTTCCTCTCGGCTTGAGAATTGATACAATTTCTTTAAAAAACTTTTCTGGGTCAGGTGCTTCATGAACCATCCAGAAAGCGAGGACAAAGTCGACAGAAGTTGTAACACCGATTGTAGCCGGTTGAGCACGGTGCAGAATAATTCGATGCGCCACCCCCTTTTTTGTTGCCCGCTTTAGGGTGATGTCAAGCATTTCCTGCTGCAGGTCAACACCGACAACCTGACCTTTGTCACCTACAAGTTCCGCAAGCCCCAAGGTAAAATAGCCCATACCGCAGCCAACATCCATGACTGTCATTCCTTCTTTAACATAACCTGAAAATATATCCCTTGGGTTATGGATCAAGCGGCGCAGTGGATTATCAAAGGTGTAGGCAAGCCACCAGGGGCAGACATGATGATCAGACATTGCAATAGGTTTTAATGAAAGTTTATGTGCTATAATTGGAAAGATTTAGGGTCGTCATTTGACTGGACGACCTGCCACTCCTGATGATCAACATCAAAATCAGCAATTTTTTCCAACGGAACTTTCAGGTACTTCCCGTGTCCTGTGGCAGCTACCGTGCCATCCTGCAGTAATAATTCGCCGGTGCCTTCAAAAAATCTGCTGCTGTCTTTGGTTATACGGCCGATTACCCGCAACTCTTCATCCAGTGGCACCGGTTTTTTAAAGCGGATCTGCAGATCCACCGTAACACCCCAGATATCACCTTCTGACTGGATCATGATGGCCCGGCCGATGGTTTCATCCAGTATTGTGGAGATGATCCCGCCATGGAGCCGCCCCGGATAGCTCTGGTGTTCTCCCCTGGGTTTGAAGACGGCCAGCAGTTCGTTGTTATCAAGTTCGAAAAAAGAGGTGTGCAGGCCAAAGGGGTTCTTCAGGCCGCAGACCAGGCACATTTTTGAATTGGGCTGTTTTGCAGTAACGGTATGGAGCATTATATTCCCTCAATTGAGTAATGGATCAACCTGTATTGTTTTCACAGGATCAGTTATTTCTTTTGAAAGTTCCTTTGATCATATCATTCATATCCTGCACATCTGAGACTGTCGGACAGAGCAGTTCCTTAACATCCTGCTGGAATTGTTTTTTATCCTTGGGGATATGGGTTCCTAATACAATTTCCAGATCAGGATATACCTTGGTTATGACAGCCTGGTATTTTTTCAGAAAGGGACAGAGAGCGGTCATGCAGTAGGAAAAATGCAGGGCATCAAGTCTGTATTCTGCCAGGGCCTTTACTCTTTTTAATATTTTTTCCGGGGCGGCAAGAGTAGGGCAGCCGGAACAGTTAATGATGCCGATTAGGTCGAGCTTTTCTTCATCTTTGTAGCGTTCAAAAAAGCCCCTGCGTTTTCTCATGTCACCAAGACAGACTACTGCTGCGCAGTTGGTGTCCTGGGTGCAGTTGGAACAGGTAAGAATTCCTATACGGGCCATGTATGTCTCCTGTAAAATATTATTTATTTGTCAAGTAAACGCGGCCAGTTCTTATCAGCTTTATTAATATATCCTGGGATGTCTTTATTCCAGATGTTCTGGACATCCTTATTGAGGTTTAAATAAAGTTTACCCTCTACAATCGCCCAGGCCTCAGGGTCGATATCAGCCGTGGACCCACGGCTTACGGCATAAGCTCAGTAGCCTCCGTATTGTGGGGCAAACTTGCCGGGGTTTTCCTGGAACAACGTCATGTGCTCATTGTTAGCAAAAAGCCACTTTGCATTGTTCCATTCGAATTGATATTCTTTTTGTCCTTTAACCGGACGGCTTTGGGTAAAATAGGCCACGGGATCATATCCTTTTATGGCGATTCCCTCTCCATTAACATTAATGGGCGTTATCGGGGTTGAGCATGCGATAAGGATAAAAACCCAGATGCAGACAATTCCAGTCAGCTTGAGTGAAAGCTTTTTCATGGTGTTCTCCAGAGACTGTGATTTTTTTTAAATGATTGCCAGACTAGCGGTTGGTTGTGCTGAAAGTATACGATTCTACAATATCATTTTCTGTAAAACGGACAACGAGGACCTTGGCATCAGTTTCTTTAAAGCCGCTGTAGTTATATTTGCCGTAAGTCCATGTCTCCTGACCGTTTTCAAGGCCAACGCACCATGGTTCACCAACAATGGTGCGGATATCTTCTTTGGCGGTTATCCCAATCTGGATATTTTTGACCTGATCAGCCGGAAAGTCATAGCCAACATTTACACTTGCGCAACCATTAGAGAAAATAAAGGACATGTGCAATACCAGTCCTCTGCCTGCGGGGAAAATTATGTGTGGTTGATTTTTTCATAATGTGCCTCCTTAAACATAAATTATGTGGATACGTCCTGGATGGTCATAAATGGAGCAAGGTAGAAGTCAAAGAATTGTATGGTTTTCATTCTGATGACTCTTGTGGAATTTTAAAATTTTTCATCTGTTTTAGTTTTATTAAACTTTGTAATAAGGCTCGTGGCAAGCAGATAAATGCTGATAACGAGGCCTGCACTGATAAAGACATAAACGGTGAGCACCCATCTCCCGGCGAATCCAGTGTCCGAAACCAATCTCTTAAACAACAGATAATCTGGTATATATTGTGGCCCATGGACAAAACTGATGAGAACCAGATCAAGCATCAGCAGCAATATTCCCATCGCCATAAAGAAAAACCCGACAAGGGAAATGAGTTGCCTGTCAATTTTAAGTCTTCTTAACAGGTAGATAATACTGGCAGTACATACAGAAACAAGAATGAGAGGTATGATAAAATAGATTCGATTCATAATAGATTGTGGTCTGTAGGTAATTTAAACATGTGCAATGGAATAAAAGGATGCATTTTGGGTCCAAAAATTGTAATTTTTTAATGATATAAGGATATTCCATGGCACGTTGAAACTTACAAGTAATTTTACAGATATTATTTTTGGGGTTATGAGAGAATATGAAACTGCGCACCTGTGTAACGCCTGATGGCAAGTTTATATACGGTATCCATAAGCCGTCGTTCAGGGTGGCAAATATGCGGGAAGATGCTTTTCTGCAGTCATTGGGACTTGATGATGAGAACAACTCAATTGAAAATACTGTTAACTTTCCCGCCGGAGAAGTAGAAGAATTGCAGGGTGAATGGATATATGAGATTCTAAATCCTTTTCCCTTTCGTGGCGCCACTTATATTGGCAAGAGTTGGGCAGATGCCAGGGCTTTAAATCCTGCAGCAATAAAGCTTCCCAGACCAGTCCCCACCTCTATGACTAATTTTTTGAGTAAGCACTTACTGTGCGAGGGTGTATCCAGGGACAGTTTGAATGAATCCTTTGGTGATCTGCCGGAAACTGTCCTTCTTGCTCTTGCATCAACGTCCACTGACCCTGAGGATTTAACCCGTCTTGCGGAATTGTCTTGCGAGTTTGTGTATGACCAGGAGGAAGAGCTACCGGTTGGCTTACGTTATGAGAAGGATGCAAAGGGTAGACATAGGCCAAACATATTACACCATGACCTGTTTGAAGCAGTGGCCAACAACACTTTCCTGCCTGATATTTATAAGGAAGTTATGGTGTTGCGGCCTGGTGCCCAGGGAGATAGCGAGATTGTTGGTGACTGGCCGGCAGAGCGTGATAGCCATGTGTTCGAATATCTGCGGCGCAACAGTTATATCCCCTGGGGGCATTACGCCGCTAACATGGCAAATGACCTTGTTCGTTACTCTGTCTCAGACCTTTCAGATAATGACTTTGAAGGTCTCAGGCATCTGTATTACCAGCGGACCTATATCAGGCTTGCTGAGCAATTGGGAATAAAACCGGAAGCCGGGAATAAATGTTTTACAATACCAGAGCTAGAGGAACTCCGGCAGAAAGTTATTAAAGAACTGGATGAAGGTGAATCGAAGTCTTTGAAGTTTGATGCCACCCTCTGGGGCTGGAATTATGGTTTTGATTTTGCAGCCAGCGGTTACCGTCTCCATGCTTCCCACCAACAGATCCACCAGCAGTTTTCCATGATACCCAAAGAGGTTGCAGGAGTAGAAACGGGAAATGAAATGATTCCCTCGTACAGTTGCGGTGATCTGGTGTCTGACTTTGTCATATCCTATCAAAAGGAGTATCAAAGCAGCTTTTTTGTGGATTATATAACGGCAGTCCGCAATAACAGGAGAATGGATGGTAAAAATGAGCTGAATGCAGATTTGGTTGTATACGAAGATGAATTTGTCATGCTCTTTGTCCCCAAGGCCCAGACCTCCCAGTGGGAACTGCAGCTTGTTACTTTAACTCAAGCAGGTAATATCCTGGAAGCCGACTCCAATGTACGTGCATCTCTCAATAAGGGCATTATAACTGCCATGCGCATTCTCACCGGGATGGGAGCCAGGTTGATTACGGTTATTGAGTTTCCCAAGCGTATGGGGGTTAATGATATTGACCAGAGGCTGCTATATTCCTTTTTGCCTAAGATTCCTTATTCAATGGGCGCATTTTCAGAGGCGCAGCAACGGTTTATTAACGGACATTACCCGGAAGATTTTGCCATTTCCTGTCGTTTACAGCTTGAAATTCAATAGCTTCCACATCATATTATCACTTTAAAAAAAACTGTTTTATCCATCCCATTGTGTTAAAATAACCAACTTTTCTAAATGAGCCACTGAACGAAAAAACATTAACGGAAGTAACTATGATAAAGAAAGGATATTACGGACATTGGGGAGGCGCGTTCATCCCTGAGATTCTGTTTGAAACATTTAAAGAGCTAAATCAATATTTCGAGGAAATCAAAAACGATCCTTCGTTCTGGGAAGAGTACTTGCAACTCATGTCCAGTTACTCCTGTCGGCCTACTCCGCTCACCTACGCAGAAAATCTCAGTAACCATTTTGGTGGCGGTCATATTTACATCAAGCGCGAAGATCTCAATCATACCGGGGCGCATAAGGCCAATAACGTTATAGGGCAGGGACTTCTGGTCAAGCGTATGGGCAAAAAACGTGTGATCGCTGAGACCGGTGCCGGACAGCACGGGGTGGCAACTGCAACCATGGCTGCCAAGTTCGGCCTTGAATGTACCATTTATATGGGCGAGGAAGATATACAACGTCAGCGGCCCAATGTTTTCTGGATGGAAAAAATGGGAGCCACCGTAGTCTCGGTAACCGATGGTTCAAAAACCTTGAAAGATGCCATAAACGAGGCTTTTCGTGACTGGGTTTCCAATATGGATTCTACTCACTATGTGCTTGGCACGGTCTGTGGTCCCCATCCCTTCCCTGAAATGGTTGCCTGGTTTCAGTCAATTATAGGTGTTGAGGCAAGGAAGCAGATCCTGCAATCCTTTGGTACTCTGCCATCCCGGGTTTATGCCTGTGTTGGTGGTGGTTCCAATGCCATGGGTATCTTCCAGGGATTTCTTGGAGATAAACAGGTTGACCTTGTTGGTGTTGAAGCTGGCGGCAGGGGCTTGCCCAGTGGAGAACATGCAGCGCGTTTGGCAGGAAGTGATGCTTCTCCCGGGGTAGCCCAGGGGTATAAAACCATGTTCCTGCAAGATTCCGATGGCCAGATGCGTGATACCCATTCAGTTGCAGCCGGCCTGGATTATATCGGGGTCTCGCCTATCCTGAGCGATCTTTGGGAAAAGGGACGGGTGCGTTTTGCTGCAGCTACTGATACCGAGGTCATGGAAGCACTTGACATAACCATGAAAAAAGAAGGTATTATCCCGGCACTGGAGTCTGCTCATGCCTTTGTCCAGGCATTTAAGGAGGCTTCTGACTTAGGCAGGGACGAAGCGCTTATTATTAATATGTCCGGCCGTGGCGATAAAGATATCTTTACAATTGCCAACGCTTATGGGGACCCCTCCTGGAAAGAGTTTATAATTGACCAGGCTGAAAAATATAAGAAAGGTTAAAGGATCAAGTGCCTAAAGTGAGCTAAAGTTATAAGTGACTAAATGAGCCAAGTTTATAAGTGTCTAAAGTGAGCTAAAGTACTAAGTTTGTTATGAAATATATGTGGTATTT
>JAAXQI010000071.1 GCA_012974315.1 Desulfobacterales bacterium
AGATGTGTATAAGAGACAGTAGCAAGAAAGACTGGACACCGGAAAAATCTGAGGAAGCGATGATCGAGGGCATCATCGAAGGCAGCCCCGACGCCATAGGAGTTGCTGTGATTCGTCTGGACTGTGGCTGCCGTAAAATGGCAGCAGTAGATAAAAACGGAGAACCGGCGAGCAAGGTGATCATGTACCGTGACAAGGCAGAATCCATCTGTGCCAAATGCAAGGAGGATGACGGCGCCTACATGCGGACCAAAGTACAGTTTATCCACTGGATCAGCCCCGGACCTGAAATAGCTCAAGAACAAATGATCACAGAAAAGGTCCTTGGGATTAAAACCCAAACCCATTAAAGACAAAAAGACAGTGCCTTATTGTTAACTGCATTGGGATGTTAAAAGGTTAACATGTCTTGCCACAATTTTGACTATTAATCGGCTAACAACGAGTTAAGATGTCCAGGGGCAATGTTAACTTTCTCAAACCAATCTTTCGTTTTCATTGTATTTTGCTTTTCAAATCATTGCTCGAAAGGTACATTTATTAATAAGCAAGCATTAAGATGAGATGCTTACCTGCAGTTTTATTTTATGAATCACCCTCCTGCTTGAGGTGGTCCCTACAGACCAGTAAAAAATTTATGGCTGCTAAACCCTCATACAGCGAATTGGAAGTTAAGGTGGAAGCTCTGGAACATGAGCTTGCCGGGCACCACAGTATTGAAAAGCTGTTATGGGAGAAGCAGGATCAGCTGTTTAATGTGCTCGACAGCCTGGAAGCCATAGTATATGTGGCTGACATGCAATCATACGAAATTCTCTTTGCCAACCTTTATACTGAAAAACTCTTTGGCCATATTACAGGAAAAATTTGCTGGCAGGCACTGCAGTCAGATATGACTGGCCCCTGTCCTTTCTGCAAGAACAAAAAACTCATTACCCCAAACGGAAATCCTAAAGATACGATCCTTTGGGAAATGCAAAACACCAGTAACAATCGCTGGTACTCCATTCGCGATAGAGCTATTAACTGGTTTGACGGCAGGGTTGTTCATTTACAGATTGCAGTCGATTTCTCTGATCGAAAAGAAGCTGAAGCCGCCTTACAGGCAAGTGAAGAAAAATTTCGTACTGTTGCCGATTTTACCTATGACTGGGAATACTGGATTAATGAAAAGGGCGCTTACAATTATATTTCTCCTTCGTGTGAGAGAATAACCGGTTACAGTGCCCAGGAATTTGAAGAAAACCCTGCATTGTTGCTTGATATAATACATCCTGATGACAAATCATTTTTCAGCAGACATTTAGATGAGGATCTGGAAACTCCCAAGGTATGCCACCTGAATTTTCGTATAATAAACCGGTCAGGAGAGGAGCGCTGGATATCCCATTACTGTCAGCCGGTCTATGGCCATGACAAAAAGTTTCTGGGACGACGTGCCAGCAACCGGGATATCTCGGTGCAGAAAAAGGCGGAGGAAAGTATCAAGCTCAATGAAATACGACAGACAGCACTTCTGAATCTTTACGAAATGCAGACGCTGCCAGTCAAGGAAGTATGTGACTTTGTCCTTGAAGTCTCACAGCCGCTTACTGCAAGCGAAATAGGCTTCATGGGATTCCTCAATGAAGATGAATCACAAATGACTATACATTCCTGGTCGAAAAGTGTCATGGCCCAGTGCAAAATTCATGAAAAGCCGATTGTTTTCAGTATTGCCGATGCTGGAGTATGGGGAGAAGCCGTAAGGCAGCGTCAACCCATAATCATCAATGACTATAATTCTTTACCCCTGAAAAGGGGGGTTCCCGACGGGCATGTCGGGATAAAAAGATTCATGGCCGTACCACTCTTTGATGAGGAGAAAATTGTAGCGGTTGTAGCCGTGGGCAATAAAAGTCAAGAGTATGGAGAACAGGATATCAACCAGCTGCAGCTGCTGACCGAAGGCATGTGGCAGATTATTAAGCGGAGAAAGGCAGAGGATGAACTCATTAAACAGGCGGAGATGATCAAGAACTTTACTAATTCCGTGTCCCATGATCTCAAAAACCCGGCAATTGCTATCCATGGTCTTGCAAAAATACTCAAGAAAAAACATGAAGGGCTTCCGCAGGAAAAACTGGAAAATTTTATTGGACAGATTGTCAAGAGTTCTGAACAGATTATTTCTCTGTCTGAAGATATCAACGCCTATATCTCTACTCGGGAAGCCCCACTTCATTTAACAAGTCTGGACTTGAAACACATCTGGAATACCATCAGAGAGGAATTTATTCCCCAACTCAGAAAAAGAAAGATTGAGTGGATTGAGTCGGAAATCGATATACCGAAGATCAGGGCTGATCAACATGGGTTGCTCAGGATTTACAGGAACCTGGTAGATAATGCCTTAAAATATGGTGGCAGTGGTCTGAGTGAAATTACCCTGAGCTTTGAACCTTCTGTTACCTATTATATTTTGGGTGTGCAGAATAACGGCGAGCTGATTCCTCCTGAAGAAATTGATCCAATTTTTGAAGTCTTCAAGCGAAAGGCGGGCGAATCAGCACCTGCTGGAACTGGGCTGGGGCTTGCAATTGTAAAAGAGATTGCCAAACATCACAAAGGAAAATCCTGGGTGGAATCAAGCGTAGAAGGCAAGACCACATTTTATATTTCAATAGCTAAAAATCTATAAGGGCGGTTTCGGGGCAACCTGGTCAGGTTTTCTCCTGTAAAC
>JAAXQI010000142.1 GCA_012974315.1 Desulfobacterales bacterium
TTAACCGAAGGAAATATTTCCCGGGAAGGTGTATCTGTATATCTTGACTGGTGGCGCAGCGAGATTATCAATAAACTCGATCATCGTGACATGATCCGCAATGCGGTTATGCCCTATTGCCTGACCGCAAATGATATTGACTACCTGCTCAGTAAAATTACTAAAACATTGCGCAGTATACTTGATCCCTATGAAACGCCTAAAATTGTGGGTGCTGCTATGGCTGAAATTATGCCGATTGTATCTAAAGAACGTCCTGATGTGTTCCAGAAACTTGCGAGAATGAAAACTGATCCTTTGGAGGAGATTTTTAAGGGCTGTAAGCGCTCCGGTTTTCCGAATAACATGAGTGCAAGTTAAGACTCAGTTTTATCTTTAGTTTGTGGATAAAATATACAAGACGCATTATTCAATGAACAAGAGGAGAGGATATGAGCGCAGAACCAAAGGTATCTAAATTTGCCGGAATTGAAGTGGCGCCGGATCTGACCAAAGCTAATTTTTTCTTTCTTTATTTAAATACCCTGATCATGGGAATGCTGATTGTTTTTGCAGGTCTGACCTTTATCAGCCTCTACATCACTTTGCTTCCCAAAATTCTCGACTTACCCGACCTGATTAAAACAGGAAAAACCGCAACGGAATTGACTGCCACGAAAGACTCTGAAACACTGTTAGCCATAGCCGTTGCCCTGCATCTTGAACAGACTGGTGGCCGCAATTATGCGAAAATTACATGGAAGCGCCATGAAGATCACGTATCATCCTGGTTGACCGCCGGTCGAATGAGAGGCCTTGCTGTACGCAGCCACCTGCCTGACCGCAGAAATTAAGAGGTATCACCATGCGAAAATATGACCTGACCATAAACAGCAATAATTATGAAGTAATTGTTAAGGAAGTTACCGACACCGAAGTCCTCGCTGAAGTCAATGGCCAGGAACATACTGTTTCCATCAAAAATATTGAAAGGCTGGTCTTGCCGGAGTCTGTTCCAAAGCTGCAGCCAAAAGAGGTTTCAGGGCCACGCGCATCATTTTCAGCAACAGCCACACCCTCAAGGCCTTCTGCCGATAAAGTCATTGCTCCCATGCCAGGACAGATCAAATCCATCTTCGTACGAGAGGGCGATAAGGTTAAACAGGGTCAGAAACTGCTTATCATGGAAGCAATGAAGCTGGAAAATAAACTCCCTGCCACCCGGGACGGTGTTGTCAAAAAAATCCTGGTACGCGATGGCGATATCGTCAGCCAGGGGCATGAACTCATTATCATAGGCTGATCGCTGTGGAGACAACTAGTGGACTTTGAGAGTTTTTTACATAATACCGGTTTCGCCCACCTCGAAATAGGTAATGTGGCTATGATCTTTATCGGGATCATATTCATTTACCTGGCGGTTGTTAAGGACTATGAACCACTGCTGCTTATTCCCATCGGCCTTGGTATCATCGTGGGAAACGTGCCGCCCATAAAGGGTATGGTCCTCAGTGTATATGACCAGGGCAGCGTCCTGTACTACCTCTATTTCGGCGTCACAAAAGGTATTTATCCTCCCCTGATCTTTCTTGGCATCGGGGCAATGACTGATTTTTCCACCATGCTTTCCAATCCCAAGCTTATTCTTCTGGGGGCAGCGGCCCAGATTGGTATTTTTCTGACTTTTCTGGGCTCTCTGTACCTTGGTTTCACCCCTGCCCAGGCTGGCTCCATTGGTATTATTGGTGGTGCTGACGGTCCTACAGCCATATTCCTCTCGTCAATGCTCGCTCCGGAACTCCTTGGGCCCATCGCTATTGCTGCATACTCGTACATGGCACTGGTCCCGGTCATCCAACCCCCGATCATGTACCTGTTCACCACTGAAAAAGAAAGAAAAATTCACATGAAAGCGCCCAGGGTGGTTTCAAAAAAAGAAAAAATCATCTTTCCAATCGTTGCCTTCCTGATCTGCGCCATGCTCGCCCCTGGTTCTATTGCTCTGCTCGGCATGCTCTTTTTTGGCAACCTCCTGAAGGAGAGTACGGTAACCGAACGGTTGGCAGCATCAGCCAGGCATGCCTTAATTGATATAGTTACCATACTGCTTGGTTTTACCGTGGGAGCAAGCACCCAGGCCCAGACATTTCTGACCCCACAGTCTGTATTTATCTTTGGACTCGGCGCTCTTTCTTTTGTTGTTGCCACCACGGGCGGGGTATTATTTGCCAAATTCATGAATTTATTTTTGAAGGAAAAAATCAACCCGCTTATAGGGGCAGCAGGCGTTTCAGCAGTACCTGATTCAGCCCGGGTAGTTCAGATGGTAGGCCAGAAGGAGGATCCCACTAATTTTCTACTTATGCATGCCATGGCGCCAAATGTGGCCGGAGTGATCGGCTCTGCAATAGCTGCTGGCGTGCTCTGGTCTGCCCTGGGAAAGTTTTAGCGCTAGGCCACCTTTCCAATTATTCTAATATTGAGAATCAGTATTGACTAATACGTTTGCATAGCAGTAAAATCTTGTCTGCTCTGTTGTTTCTGCATTTTATACTTCTTTCACTGACATGTATTTATAAATGAAAAGTTGTAAAATCGGCGATTTTGAAATTTTCTGGCTCAATGGTGGTGAATTTGAGCTTGACGGCGGCACCATGTTCGGGGTTGTTCCAAAGTCGCTCTGGGCAAAAAAATATCCTGTTGACGAAGACACCCCCCTCCTCTTCCTCGAAGAAAACGCTTACCGGGAGAACTTAAAAAACTTGGACTCAGGCGACAGGACATAAATTATGTCATCCTGACCCATTGTGATTTCGATCATGCCGGCGGCATTGTCATGTATAATCCTGCCGGAGAGGAGGAACTCACCTTTCCCAATGCCAAGCATATAGTTCAGAAACTTGAATGGGAAGATGCGATGCAGCCCAATAAAAGGTCAGCAAACACCTACTGGAAAGAAAATTTTGCCAAATTGAAAGATACTGACAACCTGCAGCTTGTTGAAGGTGATTTCAAAGTTTGCCCGGGCATTGAAGTGCAGCATACAGGAGGGCACACCAGGGGGCATCAGATTGTCAGGATACAATCGGAAAAAGAAATAGCCTATCACCTTGCAGACCTGCTGCCCACCCATGTGCATTTCAATCCACTGTGGATTATGGCCTATGACAACTTTCCAATGGATGCCATTGACCTCAAAGAAAAATATGAAACGCTGGGTATCAGGGAAAATGCCTGGTTTACCTTTTATCACGATCCATCCATGTATGCCTGCAAGTTTGACAGCCAGGGTCAGATTGTTAAAAAAATAGATACTGTGGGCCCGAAAAAATCAACAACATTAAAAGAAAGATTACACATCCAGAACTTAAATGTTCAAAAAAACAACAGGGTGACTCTCAGCTGCCCCTCCTGTCTTATTGTCCGGGATGTATCAGTTGATAAATATGCGGGGAAAAAACATTTCCTGGCGGTCAACTGCCCCTGTGGCACCACCTATGGTGTCAATCTCAACTTCAGGAAACACTACAGGAAAGAGGTCTCCATAGGTGGATATTATACCATTGATGAGGAAGATACCGGGTTTGCTGCTTCCGGCAATGTTCCTACTGGGGCCATTAACTGCCGCATCAAGAATATTTCCCTGGGGGGGGTTGGCTTCTCAGCTCTTAGCCGGGTGCGTGTCCAGGTTGGAGACAAGCTCAAGGTTAAATTTGCCCTTGATAAGGAACCACCGGAGACTATTGAAAAAGAAGTCCTTGTCAAGGGAATAAACGACAATTACATCGGCTGCGAATTCATTGAAGAATCAGGTTTCAGCGACAGAACTCTCGGCTTCTATCTCATGAAGTAATTCATAGTAACTAATCATTTTTTCAATCATAAAATTATCGGCTGCGTGAAATGGCACTGCACAAAACTCAACTGTCTTGAATAGTTATATTTAATATTTAGGAGGGGTTCAGGATTGAATACTTGTTGCAGTTATGTTTATTCAACATATCCACTGGACATCTTAACACTTTGGGAATCATTCACGAGTTTCAATTTATAGCAGTTATGTGAAATAAAAGGGGTCATGTCAATTAACTTAACACAACCCCTTGTATATGATAAATGAATATCTGTTTTGTATTAATTGTTGTTAGTGAAATTGCCACCATTCCAACCAGCCCCCATGTTATTGAGGACCTGCTGAGTTTAATTTCCTGAATTAAGCATCATATCACCCTGGTTCATACCACCGGAACCATATCCATATAAACCGTATTCAAGCATTGTGGTCTGCATATGTGCTCTGGCTTTTTCTATTTCAGGCGGGAAACGACCTTCATAAGTATTAAACATACCTCGAGAGTTCATCAGATCAAGATAATGTTGAAAATCATAATCTTCTCTGAATCGTAAAGGATCTAAATCAAAATTAAGATCAAGATGCATTTCAATAGCTTCCTGGTGCATGAGCTCAGTAATATCAATGCCGTTTTCTGGATCGTTATCAAAATCGATTGACTGAAGAAATATCAACATGTTTGTTACCATTGGATTGGTCTCATCTATAGCTCCTTCCACACAATCAATAGGCGTAACAATTGGCATTGCCTCAGTTACGCCCAGCTCCATATCACCTATGAAAAAACGGATCGATTCACCACTGTGATAAGAGAAAACTCCACCAGGCCCAGTTACACCTTGCATGGTGTCAGTTTCATATCCAAGT
>JAAXQI010000103.1 GCA_012974315.1 Desulfobacterales bacterium
GCAACTATTTCCTGTGTAGTCAAAAGGAACCTCTACTACGGATCTTTCTGCGTACACATAAGCATACGAGAAAGTAAACATGGCGACTGCCACAATTATTAGAGGTAATGTTTTATTCATTTTTTGTCTTGCCAAATATCGTTTTTGGCATTGGACATTTTTAACAAAGAGCTTCTATTGCGGCCATATATTTATCTGCGTGATCAATTATTCTGGTCAGGAGCCGCAACTGCTAGTCTTCTATAATTTTACCCTGAATCCGGGATCTGTTGGAAATAATCTGTGCAGCCAGAGCAAAAGCAGCTTCAAGACTGGAATCACTGGCAAGACCTTTGCCGGCAATATCATAGGCAGTGCCATGATCAACTGATGTCCGTATAATCGGCAGACCCATGGTCAGATTAACCCCGTCCTCAAAGTGTACAAGCTTGAAAGGAATAAGTCCCTGATCATGATACATCGCGACAACTGCGTCATAATCATTATCCATGGCTTTTTTGAACACTGTGTCAGGCGGCAGAGGGCCCGAAACATCCCACTTTTTTGAGACAGCGGCTGAAACAGCCGGTTCGATGACCTGCATTTCCTCCTCACCGAACATACCGGCCTCTCCACTGTGCGGGTTTAGACCGGCTACTGCAATTCGTGGCCTGGGAATACCAAAATCCCTAACGAGAGTCTCTCCCGTCAGGTGTATGACCCGTATGATTTCATCTTGAGAGAGTTGCTCCGGGACTTTGGCCAATGGTGTATGAATGGTGACCAGGGAGACTTTCAACCGTTTGCCGGCCATCATCATTCCATAATTACCGGTATTGCATAATGATGCCAGCATTTCAGTATGCCCTGGAAATTTATATCCTGCCAATTGCATGGCATATTTTGCAATTGGACAGGTAACCATAGCATCAAGCACACCCTGGCCAATCAATTGGACTGCTTTGATGATGTAAGCGGCGGCGGCATGCCCTGTTTCTTTATTCGGCTCTCCCCAATGCAAACTCTCTGCATGCAATGAATAACCCTCATTTGCCTCTGGTTCGATTACCTGCAGTTTTTCCACATTGACCGGGTCTCCTGGCCGCCACGGAACAATCTCAATATCCATCTGCAACTCTTTTGCACAACGACTGAGTTGAGCAATGTCCCCAACTATAATGGGCAGAAACTGGCCAAAAGATTTTGTCTTTGTTACAAACCGTAAAATTATTTCCGGCCCGATACCCACCGGGCAGCCCATGGTTATACCAATCAGTCCTGTTCTACTTGAAGATACATCTTTTTCGCTTTGCGTATTCTGCATTATTAATTCCAGTCCAAGGAAAGAAATATTTTCAGAAAAATTTATTCTCTAATTACCATAGCAAAGGTCAAATGCATTTTGCAGTAATTCTACAGCTGCATCTTGAAACGTCTCACTACCCTTTTGCAGCTCAATGCCAACTACGTCAAAACGGGCTGGACGGTCATGGAAACCCTGTTTGCTGATATATTCCAGAGCAACTTTAGAAAGCTGCTTCTGCTTTTGTTTAGTAACAGACTCAAAAGGAGAACCAAAGAGGGTACCTGATCGTGTCTTTACTTCAATAAAAACCAGATCATCTCCCTGTTCGGCAATAATATCTATTTCACCAAATCTGATCCTGTAGTTTCGTTCAACTATCCTGTATCCCCTGCTCTTTAAATAGCTGACGGCTACTTCTTCACCTTTTGCACCCAGTTCTTTTTTTTTAAAAGTCATTATGATATTTATTTAGTCTAATCAATAGGCAGAAAGATAGAAAGGTACAGAGGCACAAAGGCACAAAGGCACAAAGGCACTTTATCTGGAAACTCTCAACCAGCTCAATGTTTTTCCAATTCTTTTTAAATTTAATCAGTTTAACTGATTTAAAACATCCCTCTAAATCAAACACTCTGTGCCTCTGTACCCTGAAGGGCACTCTTTTTAGTACCCCCTTGAGGGGTATAAATGCCGCGGTGTATCTTATATATCTACCATAATGGCTATTTACACCTTGTCATCTCGAACGGCCAGCGGCCGGAGAGATCTATTTTTAAAGTTTTAAGATTTCTCACATTCGTTCGAGGTAAGCGAGTTAACGAGACTCCGAATGACATGCCTCTGTGCCTTTGTACCTCTGTGCCTGAACGTAGGTTACCAGAAGGCAGAGCCTATCAACTCTGCCCTGGCCCTGAGGACCAGGTTTTCTAGTCCCCAATAAATTCCTTCACACATTTGAAAGTCTTCCGATGGATGGCACAAGGGCCATACGTCATGATAGCCTGCCGGTGTGCAAGAGTAGGGTACCCTCTATTTTGTTTGAAATTATATTCAGGATATTGAAGATGATACTGATCCATCATATCGTCGCGAACTACCTTGGCCACGATTGATGCCGCAGCAATAGAAGCACTTTTTGACTCTCCCCTGACCAGGGTCTGTTGCGGTATTGATATTGGTACGGGTTGATTGCCATCCACAAGAAGATAATCCGGCTGGACAGGCATGGTGAGAATAGCCTTTTTCATGGCCAACAGAGAGGCCTGGAGTATATTCACCCGATCAATATCCGTCTCAGAAACAACACCAACGGATATTTGAGCGCCATTTTGCTTCAACTCCTGGTACAAAAGAGTCCGATTTTTAGCATTAATGGTTTTGGAATCTACAAAACAGCTGTTGTCGCAATTCTCCTGCAAAATGACACAGGCAGCGACGACCGGGCCGGCCAATGGACCTCTTCCTACTTCGTCCAGGCCGGCAATCCACTGATACCCCTTCTGTCTGAGGGACCTTTCCAGAGAATACGTATCGGGTACAGGATCAGGCCATAACTTTTCCGGACCCATCCAAACACCCCCAACAGTTATCGCATGTCTTTAGCTTTAATACGGGCAGCTTTGCCGCGAAGTCCACGCAGGTAATAAAGTCTTGAACGGCGTATCTTGCCGTGGGAAACAATTTCAACCTTATTGAGTCGTGGCGAATGCAGGGCAAATGTTTTTTCAACCCCTACACCATGAGATATCTTCCTCACGGTAAAAGTTGCACCCATGAGGCCTCTTCGCCTGCGGATAACAACACCCTCAAAGATCTGCACTCTTTCCTTATTGCCTTCAATGATACGGATATGCACTTTGACGGAGTCACCGGCACGGAAGTCCGGCATATCATAGCGCATCTGTTCTCTGTCGATTCGTTCAATAATATTGGTACCCATAGTCTGTCATTCTCGGATTTTTATCTCCGATGGGCGCCTCCAGATCACCCAAATAAAATATTTCTTCTCTGTTTTCTTGATACTCTATATAAATATTACCTTAGTTTCGTTACTATTCTCTTACTCCAAGCAATCGGTCAAGAACAATGGCAGCAGCCGACCTGACCGACAGATGATTGTAGTTACCTAAAGCGGTAATGGGAGGCAGTATACCGTCTCCTGCATCTATCGCTTCCTGGGCCAACCCCCAGGCAGTCCCAAAAAGGATCAAAAAACGTTCCCCTTCAGAAATCCTTTGCCTCACCACTGAATAAGGCCATATGTTGGAATGTTTTTCCTGGGCACAAGTAGCCAAAACCGTAGGCCGTCCCTGCCATTTTTCTGTCACTCGTTCAAAAAGTTGGTTCAGATCATCACAAATTTGTACCAATGCAAGGGCCTCTCCCCGATTGGAATTATATTTTGCCCCATGACCTGTCAGCCAATGGTCAAGCAATTCCCGGAAAAGCTCCTGTTGATCACTATATGGAGTGACAACATAAAATGAATCGACCCCGTAAGTCTTTGCTGCTCTTGCAATATCATGCAGGTCAAGATTTGTTATTGCCGAGCCGATTATTTCCTGATTCTTGTTCACTACAGGGTAATGAATCAGCGCTAAATCAACCTTGACCTTTCCAACCTCCTGTTCTGCCACGTTATCTCTTATACAGCTGCTTAAATCTGATGGTTAATGGATAGTTTCACTGCTGTATATTTCTATATTTCTCAACAGCCTCCAGCAGGCTGTTCATTTTCAAAATCTGTAATTCCTCTTTAGTAAAAACAGCCCGTCCTAACAACTCCGGCCTCTTCTCCAAAGTCTGCCTGACCGAGGTTACAAGCCGCCACTCTGCAATGGCAGCATGATCTCCACTCAAAAGAACCTCTGGTACTGTATGTCCATCATAGTCCCTCGGCCTGGTATACTGAGGATTTTTTAACAATCCGCAGCTGAAGGTATCATTTTCAGCTGAATCCCCGCAACCCAGAACTCCGGGAAGCAGCCTGGTTACTGAATCAATCAGGACCATTGCTGCAAGTTCTCCACCGGTGAGAATAAAATCCCCAATGGAAATCTCTTCATCCACATAATATGCCCTTATTCTCTCATCAACTCCTTCATATCTGCCGCAGAGCAGAATAAGGTGTTCATGGGTGGCAAGCCTTTCTGCCGTCCTCTGGGTATATGTTTCACCCTGGGGAGAGAGAAAAATGACCCTGGCGTCAGGTTTTGTTTCCTTAATAGAGCTCAGGGCTGCTGCAATCGGCTCCGGTTTCATGACCATACCCTCACCGCCTCCAAAAGGCCGGTCATCGGTCATGGTATGTTTATCCAGTGCAAAATCTCTTATATCATGGATATTGACACTTATCTTTCCTGCTGCTACCGCCCGCCGGATTATACCTTCTTCCAGGGGCGAATCAAGCAACTGGGGAAAAATAGTCAGGATGTCAAATCGCATAGTAAATGATACGGGTCAGTGAGTATACAACGTGTATTCTTCTTTGACGAAAAGCTCTTGCCGCAACCATTTTCTTATTTATTAATCTCAAGAAGGCCAGGAGGAGGAGAAATAATAACTTTCCCTCCCTGCACATCAATTTCCCTGATGATATCCTCTTGCACAGGAATCATAAATTCATGTCCAGCACCGGTAACAACCATAATATCATGGGCTGTTGTGTTAAAGAGCTTGGTAACCCTGCCAAGTTCCTGACCTGTTTCGGTCATAACCACCAGGCCTTTCAGCTGATGCCAGTAATATTCGCCAGAATCAAGTGTAGGAAAGTCAGATTTGTTCACCCATATCTTGCTTCCCTGCAGGGCTTCCGAACCCTCTCTGGTTCCAACACCTTCCAATTGGAGGAGGGCAAATTTACCCTGTTCCCGGCTTTTAATTACGTTATATGTTTCTGTCCCGCTACCCATTGGTTCCTGCAGGACAATTTTTTTATACTGCTGTAGATTCCCAGGCTGCTCGGAATAAAGAAATACCTTGATCTCACCTCGAATACCATGTGGCTTGACAACTTCTCCAATCAAACCGAGATCGTCCTGCAATTCACTGTTTCGCCGGTCAGTATTCCGGTCCATTCTATTCCATTATTTCAAGCCTGGACCGCTTGTTGACCTTGCCTGCCGTAGCAGACAGCAGGGAGCGCATTGCCCGGGCCGTTCTTCCCTGCTTGCCGATCACTTTACCAAGATCCTCTTTGGCAACTGTCAATTCAATGATAATGGTATCATCCTGTTCAGTTTCCTTTAGCTGGATCTGGTCAGGATGATCAACGAGCGCAGTAGCAATATAATGAATCAATTCTTTCATACAACTTTATTCCGCTACCGCTTTCTCAGCTTTTGCGTGCTTCACCATCAGGCTTTTTACTGTAGTAGTAGGTTTAGCACCCTTATCAAGCCACGACTGCAGCTTCTCTGAATCAAAAGTGATCTCAGCCGGATCCTTCAAGGGATCGTAACTGCCCACGATATCAAGAAACTTGCCATCACGCTTGGCCTCGACATCCGCAACTATAATACGATAATAGGGCAACTTTTTTCTTCCAAATCTTGTTAAACGAATTTTTACTGCCATGCTGTGAGATTCCTCCTCAATTTATAATGCAATATATTATTAAAAATTATCCAATTCTGTCAGTACATAAAGACTAATGCCAAAAAGCAGAATTAAGCTTTATAACTTAAAAAAAAATATTATGCTAGCGTCTTAATCCCTTGGGCAGTTTTCTCCTCTTCTTGCCCCCTGTCATACCTCCGGGGAAACCCTTCATTTTTCTCATCATCTTCAACATCTGGGAATAACTTTTTATCACCCTGTTCACATCCTGAACCTGGGTGCCGCTGCCGCTGGCTATCCTTTGACGGCGGCTGGCATTTATAATCTGGTAATTCCTTCGCTCCACCGGGGTCATGGAATTTATTATTGCTTCAGTGCGTCCCAACTCACTTTCATCGGGTTTGGGCACGTTCTGCATCTGCTTCATCTTGTTGAGACCGGGGATCATTCCCATTATCTGCTCAAGACTGCCCATTTTCTTGATCTGTTGGATCTGGTCACGGAAATCTTCCAGGGTGAATTCATTCTTCTTGATTTTCCTGGCAAGTTCTTCGGCTTGTTTCTGATCAACTACCGCCTCAGCCTTTTCAATCAAGGAAAGAACATCGCCCATTCCCAGGATTCTTGAGGCAAGCCGGTCAGGATGAAAAACATCCAGATCCTCCAGCCCCTCGCCCACACCAACAAACTTGATGGGACGTCCAGTCACCTTCTTAATGGACAGTGCGGCACCACCTCGGGCATCACCTTCCATCTTGGTAAGCACGACACCTGTCAAATCAAGATCATTCTTAAATTTTTCCGCTACGGTGACCGCATCCTGACCGGTCATGGCATCAGCCACAAATAAAATCTCGGCCGGCTCGACAAGTGTTTTGATCTGCCGAAGCTCTTCCATCAACTCAGAATCGATATGCAAACGGCCGGCAGTATCAATTATCAGGGTGTCCAGGTTTTTTTCGGCCGCCGCAATTACTCCGTTGCGACAAATGGATACAGGATTCTGGCTGACTTCCGAAGGATGAACGTCCACCCCAATAGAAGCACCAAGAACCTGGAGTTGATCGATAGCAGCGGGTCGATATACGTCAGCAGGGATAAGATAGGGGCGCCTGCCTTTACTCTTCAGCAATTTGGCAAGCTTTGCTGCTGTAGTTGTTTTACCAGACCCCTGAAGGCCTGCCAGCATAATGACTACAGGCTGCTTCCCATCAAGCTTAATCTGCTCTGTCTGACCGCCGAGGAGTTCAACCAGCTCCTGGTGGACAATCTTTATAACCTGCTGACCAGGGGACAGGCTCCCAAGCACTTCCTGGCCGACAGCCCGTTCAGAGATTGTGCTGATAAACTCCTTGACAACATTATAATTGACATCTGCTTCCAGCAGAGCCAACCTCACCTCACGGAGGGAATCTTTAACATTGTCAGGGGTAAGCTTTCCATGTCCCCGCAGGTCCTTGAAAACCTTCTCTAATTTTTCGGTTAAATTCTCAAACATTATGGGTCACATCTACTCTTTTTACCTGCCAGCATCATGGGCTGTCTCAATTTGACAGAAATAAATTCCCAGCACCGGCAACTATCTACAGAGCTATAATTTATAGGGTGTTAATCCCTGATATAAAGCTTGCCAAAAGGACAATTGTATCAGTCTGCACCGGGTTGTTATAAAAAACAGGCAAAGATAATGAGAACTTGCCCGAATGTCAAGCGATGCTCTGCTTCAATCACTTTTTTTGTGCAAAAAAAAGAGACATTACTTCCCTTCGAAAAAGCAGTGCTGCCCTACTAACAAGGCACTAAATTACTCTATCAAAACAGCAATTTAGTTCGATTTAATCACCATTAAGCCCCTCAAGGCACCTGGCAAGGCTTTCCGGAGAATCAACCTGAAACGTCCTGCACCCTGTGGATTTGGGTACAATTTTTTTCATAAGCCCACTGAGAACCTTCTTTGGCCCAACTTCAATGAAATGTGTTACCCCTTTATCTACCAAAGAATTTATTATCTCAAACCAGCGGACCCTGGAAGCAATCTGTCTGCTCATGATTGTACGAATGGCGGCTGGTTCTTTTTCCTCGGCAGCAGTCACATTGAAAAGGACGGGCGTTTCAGGTGCCTGGAAAGAAATACCAGCCATGATCTTTTCGAAATCAGGGATAGCTCCAGCAACAAGAGGGCTATGATTAGCTACACTGACATTTAATGTTATTGCCTTACCGCCCTTTTCACTGACCATACCTTCCAAAGCAACAAGTGTTTCATGATACCCGGAAACCACTATCTGTTTTTCACAATTATGATTGGCAATAGTCACATGAGAACTATCAGGAAATATTGCCAGAATTCCCTCAACTTCTTCCAGTGTCAGACCTAAAATTGCCTGCATACCACCTGGATTCCTTTGCCCTTCCCTCTCGCTCAATCTCCCTCTTTCAGTCACCAGCTTCAAGGTGTCTTCAATCCCTAATACGCCTGATGCGCAGAGAGCGCTGTACTCACCAAGACTGTGCCCGGCAAAATACTCCAGCCGGACGCCTGCTTTTTTTAATGCCTGCCAGCAGATCAGATTGACAGCAGTCAATGCCGGTTGCAGATAAACCGCCTTGGTCAACTCTTCCATGGGACCTTCAAGACATAGTTTTCGTAAAGGGGCAGAGCTGATTGAATCTGCCAGTTCCATAAGTATTCCAGCCTCCTGGTCAGACTCAAGAAATTCCTTACCCATGCCTATAAACTGTGAACCCTGCCCCGGAAAAAGGACAGCTATTTTTTTTTCCTGCATTTGATTCCTCTGAAAAAGTGACCGAAGTAAGCTAAAGTTATAAGTGACTAAAGTTTTAAGTGACTAAAGTTTTAAGTGACTAAAGTGACTAAAGTTACAAGTGCCTAAAATTTAAACAATATGATTCTGGTTTCTAGATACAGGTCTCTGGTTTTTTATCCAGTAACTGGCAACGCGGAAAACACCCTTTCAGGGCACTCTTTTTAGTACCCCCCTGAGGGGTATAAACGAGCGCAGCGAAACTCCGCCATCAAATCTCTTCCCTTATTTTTTTTGCCTTTAACCTTTCACCTTTTGCCTTGCACCTGTTTTTTC
>JAAXQI010000068.1 GCA_012974315.1 Desulfobacterales bacterium
AAAATGTCAAATCTTATTAGTTCACAGATCGATCGCATAATTGCTTCTGACCACCATGATCCCTTTCAGGTGCTGGGGTTACATTTTATTGAGCAGAAACCTAAAGTAGCCCTTGTGCGCACCTTCCAACCTCATGCCGAGTCAGTCCAGATTGTCATCGGCGACCAGAAGCAATACATGTATAAGATGAGACAGGAGGGACTCTTTGAAATAGTTCTGCACGAGTTCTCCAAACCATTTCCCTACGAATTCGAGATAAAATATTACGATAATACCGTTCATACAATTTCAGATCCCTATCGTTTTCTTCCACAGTTAGGTGATATGGACCGCTATCTTTTCAACAGCGGCACACATTATAAACTTTACAATAAACTCGGTGCCCATCGAACAGTTATTGATTCCATTGAAGGGACCATATTCAGAGTTTGGGCACCTGCAGCCCGCCGGGTAAGTGTAATTGGCAACTTTAATTCCTGGGACGGCCGGGTACACCAAATGCGCAGTCTTGAAAATTCAGGCATATGGGAACTTTTTATTCCTGGAATTGCAGAAGATGAATTGTATAAATTTGAGGTAAGAACTCAGTACAGGGATTTGCATATAAAATCTGACCCTTTTCAGTTCTATGGTGAAGTTCGTCCCAAAACAGCATCGATTGTCAGTTCATTGGATAAATATTCCTGGCATGATAAGGATTGGCTGGAAAAACGGTCTAAAACAAAACCTTATGATCTGCCGCAATCAACATATGAAGTGCATCTCGGTTCCTGGAAGCGTGATCCTGGTGATCCGGAACGTTTCCTGACGTATAAAGAGATTGCTGACATGCTTGTCCCGTATGTAAAGGAAATGGGCTTTACTCATATTGAAATAATGCCGATCATGGAACATCCACTTGATGAATCATGGGGATATCAGGTGACTGCCTATTACAGCATTACCAGTAGATATGGAACTCCTGAAGAATTTATGTACCTTGTAGATCTCTGCCATCAAAACGATATAGGTGTTATCCTGGATTGGGTCCCGGCCCATTTCCCAACCGACGCTCACAGCCTCGCCCGTTTTGATGGTACAGCACTTTATGAACATGAGGATCCCCGGCAAGGTGCCCACTCTGAGTGGGGAACATTGGTTTTTAATTACGGCAGAAAGGAAATCAGTAACTTTTTGATCGCCAATGCCCTGTTCTGGTTTGACGTCTATCATATCGACGGTTTGCGTGTCGATGCTGTAGCCTCCATGCTGTATCTTGATTACTCCCGTGAGGAGGGTGAGTGGATCCCCAACTGTTATGGCGGCAGAGAAAACATCGATGCCATTGAATTTTTGCGACATCTTAACAGTATTGTATTTGATCACTATCCCAATGTCATGATGATAGCTGAAGAATCAACCAGCTTCTTCGGGGTATCAAAGTCGACAGATCAGGGTGGGCTGGGTTTTGGTTTTAAATGGAACATGGGATGGATGAATGACACATTGAGTTATATAAGCAAAGATCCCCTGTACAAGAAGTACCATCACAACGCCCTCACCTTTTCGCTTTATTATGCATTTTCAGAGAACTTCATTCTTCCCATTTCCCATGATGAAGTCGTACACGGTAAAGGTTCCCTCCTTTCAAAAATGCCAGGGGACCTGTGGCAGCAGTTTGCCAACCTCCGTCTCTTTCTTCTTCTGCAGTGGTGTCATCCAGGCAAAAAACTGCTTTTTATGGGCAGTGAATTTGGCCAGTGGTCAGAATGGTACTGCAAGACCAGTCTTGACTGGCATCTGCCAGAACATGAACCACTCCATAAAAAAGCCCAGGATTTTGTTCAGGCGTTGAATCATATGTATAATGACAATCCAGCCCTGTGGCAGGTTGATTTCACAGATAATGGTTTTAAATGGATGGATTTCAATGATATTGACAACTCGGTGATTGGTTTTGCCCGTTTGGGTTTTGATCACCGGGACCACCTGGTGTGTATTTTTAATTTTACCCCCCAGGTTATTTACAACTATAAAATGGGAGTACCGGAAGGTGTAGCATATCAGGAGATATTTAATTCCGATTTCCAGCAATTCGGAGGAAGCAATGTCTTCAATAGTGAACCCCTGCAAATTATCCACGAACCTTTTGGTTTTGCTCCCCATCATGTAAAATTAAACCTGCCCCCACTTGGTGGGATAGTTCTAAAACCTTTGAATGAATAACTCCGGCACGAACACTACAGAATAAAAATAAATATGGGAGATTCCTGATGTCCTCAATAGATGCAATACAACCTTCCGGTGACAGGATGAAAAAGACATTATGCTGGATCAGTGAAATGCTTAGGGAACATCCGGAAAAAAACAGGCAGCAGATAATAAGTGACGCTGAAATACGTTTTGATCTTTCTCCGAAAGAATGTGATTTTATTGACCGTAAACTGCGAACAGATTCTGTTGAGTGTGATTAGTAACTTTTGTTTACCTTTATCTTAGCGATCAGTTTGCGTCCTTGTTTTTAACAGGCAATTGTATTTTAAAAAGGTTTATTCCTTCTTCCTTTAATTTTTTCTCTTCAATTTCGGTGGTCACCCCACGGAGATTCCGTGACTCTGCTACACCATAGTGTATTTTAAGTGATTCCGTGGCCAAGTCAGTTCCAACATCTTCAAAGTTTTCTTCAACAAATTTCTGCAATGTTTTTAATCTGTCTCTTAT
>JAAXQI010000212.1 GCA_012974315.1 Desulfobacterales bacterium
AATTATAGGATTAATCGCCTTTGCAAGTTCTTCAACACTTTGACTAAAGCATCCTTTTATCATCGGATGTTCTTTAATCTTCAGCCTCATGGCCTTTAGCGCTTTACGGCTGACAGCTGGTGAAAAACTCACAAAGAAATTACCATCTTTGTCCCGACTGCTTCTGGGTCTGAAAGTATATCCCAAAAAGTCGAAACTCTGATTGGCATACACTCCATCACGGTTAGAATCTTTACAATAAACAATCTTGGTTTTCTCTGGGCATAGTTCGAGCTTGCATTGTGCAAATCGAGTCCTTATTTTCCTTTCTATAAACTCCAACTGTTTGTGGCTGCGACAATGCACCACAATATCATCAGCATATCTTTCAAAATGTATGCATGAGAACTCATCTTGCATCCATTTGTCAAAGCCCAGATGAAGAAATATATTGGCGAGTAAAGGACTAATAACACCCCCTTGTGGCGTGCCTTGCGTTCTTCGCATTAGCTCACCATTTGGCAATATTACATCAGCTTTTAACCAGCGTTCTATATAGAGCAGCGTCCATTTACACTGTGTGAATTTGGACACTGCCCTCATTACTAATTTGTGATCTAACGCATCGAAGAAACCTCGAATATCCATATCCAGAACCCAATCATCCCGCCAGCATCGACGTCGTGCTTGTGCAATTGCATCAAGTGCTGATTTCCCCGGGCGATAACCGTACGAGTCGTCGTGAAAATGTGGCTCCACTATGGGCTCCAAACGCTTCTTGACAACCATTTGTGCGATTCTATCCGAGATAGTTGGTATCCCCAAAGGTCTTAATTTACCATTAGACTTGGGTATATCAACCCGACGTACGGGTTGTGGAAAATAACTTCCAGACGACAGTCGATTCCAGATCTTATAAAGATTGTTCTTTAGGTCAGTTTCAAAGTCCTCCATTGTTTGCCTATCAATACCCGCAGAGCCTTTATTGGCTTTAACAGCGAGATAAGCTTCCCACACCGCTTGTTTGGGGATGTCAAATGACTTTGCCAATATTAACTGCTCCTCCCATTACTGGTTGACAATTAATCTTGGCTGAATAACGCAACCCCTTTGCTCCACCACCATTACAGTGGTTTCATCACTACTACGGGTTGCTCCGTCCCTCTGGTTTACATTGGTACTTGCAAAGTCACTTAATACAGCGACTTCTCTTCCCTTAACATTAAACCAGCAGGTTCCCACGTTCCACATAAGAGCCTGAAACAAGATCATGCAGCCTCTACACCGAACGCCACCCAGCCCATAAACAGGTACTGTCTGGATTTGTCCCGGGCCAACAACGCTACCCAGTTTTGACGTTAGTTGGTTTGCTTTTCGACATGTCATCGACTGTTCACTTTCGTTCATCTTCTTGTTCCGCACCTGATACTTTTTCAATACCTTTTCCAACGACGCTCACTACCAGGGCTTTTGGCCACAGCAGCTCGTGGTGGTTTGAAGCCGAGTCCTGTAACCAGACTTCGAGGGGCCGACCCTCATCTCTTATGCAGCATAGCTGCATGAAGGAGTTGTTCCTTCTATGCGCCTTCGTGGCACACCATTGTCCCAGCAGTTGCCCTTCCTGCTCATACTTTGGACAAAACCATGTTTCTGCAGCACAGCTCTGAAATCCTTGCTGGCATATTGAACTCCGCGGTCACTATGCACCATGAGCCCTCGCCCTGGCCTGCGCCTAAGAATTGCCTTGTTAAGGGCGTGTATTGCGGAATATCTCTCAAGCGATGCGCTAAGATCCCAACCAACAATAATTCGAGAAAACAGGTCGATAAATACCGTCAGGTAATACCACTTCCTTCCAACCTTTAAATAAGTGATATCGCTTACCCAGGCAGTGTCCGGAGTGGGGACCGTAAATTGACGATCAAGCAAATTGGGAGCAACAGGTTCATTGTGCTTTGAGTCGGTAGTGACTACAAACTTTTTGACCGTGCGGCATTTCAGACCCATATCTCTCATATGCCGGGCAACTCGATTCCTGCTCACTCTTGAAAACTCAGGATCTTCTCGAAGGTCTGCAGTTATTATTGGGCTGCCGGCCATCCCTTTGTGCTTTCCAAATAATTCTTTGATTCGTGCCCGGAGCCTGTCATTCTCTATCCTTCGAGATGATATCGGAGCCTTTTGCCAACGGTAATATCCGCTCTGCGAAACTTTTAATGCCTGACACATCTTCTTCACCGGAAATGACGAGCGATTTTTCACAATGAATTTAAATTTCATTTCGGTGCGCTGCTGAAGATGGCCATGGCTTTTTTTAAAATGTCTCGCTCCATCTCGGTATCTTTGAGTTTCTTCTCAAGTTCCCGAATTCTTTTCTGGTCCTGAGTGAGTGCAATTTTCCCATTACCAGGAAAGGCTAATTCTCCTCTTTCACGCATCTGGCGTCGCCAACGGTATATAAGCTCTCTATTAACTCCTAAATTTTCAGCCACTTCTGAGACAGTACGCCCAGGTTCCTCACTGAGTAAAACTGCGTTTCTTTTAAAATCTGAATCGTATTTTCTTCTGTTTTGAACACTCATTTTTTCCTCCTGTCGTTTTCATAACAACGACTTAACTGAGTGTCCACTATTTCATAGCAGGATCAGTATCCTTTTAACCCAATAAGCTGATTTTTCTTTGACAAGAACAGGATAAAAGTAGAACCCGTTAATTAAT
>JAAXQI010000115.1 GCA_012974315.1 Desulfobacterales bacterium
ACGGTAGGGCGAGGTTCCGTCCCAGCCCTACCGTTGATAATCGAGTATTTTAATTTTTTGTAATGAAAACAGAAAGATTTTCCTAATTTTTTTAAATATTTCTGTTATGTGCAACACGATATTTCTGCAGGCTTTTTTTTCGGTTTGAGCCTGCTTTTACATTCAGGTTTGAAGATGCTAATTTTTTTTATGCGGTGCCAGATACAGGCTGAAGTTTTAGGTGCAGCAGTAAAGGAGAACAGTTATGGCAAAGAAAAAGATTGCAGAGAGCATTATAATAAGGGTAGGCGGAGGAATTCGCGAGATTCGGCGTGAACCAATTTTGGATGTAGTTGATCCTGAGTCTGATTTTGAGCAGTCTGAAGACGTGCGTTCCTTTGAGTCCAAACATGGATCAACCTTAACGAAAAGCAAAGATAAAACTATAAATTGAAGCTCCATATCGTATTTGAAATTTTATTATCTATAACCGCCAAACAGAGAAAAAGGATAAATGCATCCTAACAAATAAAAGGCTCCTTCTGCGAATGGTTCTTTACAGGAGTTCAGCCTCTGGCAACTTTCTTCATAGCAATACACATTTAAAAGGAGTCTCGTTCACTTGAACAGGGCCCCTTTTTTGTTTTTATCTTGAAAAGACTTAATTTATTGATAAATAAAGAAGCAATTGCTAGGTTGCCACATAAGGTTGGCTCTGGATAAATCAGTACAAAAACCTGTGGAAAGAAATGCAAGCACAAAGCAAAATTGATTTCAGCCATTTCTCTGCTGATACGCTGCATGCGGCAATTTCAGGAACATGGAAGATCAGCAGCAAACTCCCTGCCCCCGAGGAAGTTCTCAACCAGCTGGCGACAGATCCCAGGATCAAAAATATCATTATTAATGCTTCTGACCTGAAGGGGTGGGACACCACCTTTCTGACCTTTATCAATGCCATAAGCAAAGAGTGCCAAAAAGAAAATATCAGGTTCGAGATACAGGAATTACCAAAAGGTGCGAAGCGTTTGTTGCGTATTGCCTCTGCAGTGTCGGAGCAGAAAGATGCTTATCAGAAGAGAAAAAGAAAGTCTTTTCTTTATATGGTCGGTGACAGTGCCGTGGTTTTCGGTACGTCAATTGTTGATATGGTCAGTTTTATTGGTGAGGCAAGCCAGGCTGTTGTCAGATTTTTTTTTGGCAAGGCCCGTTTCCGTCGAATTGACTTTTTGATCTATATAGAAGATTGCGGAGCTCAATCCCTGCCTATTGTTACACTTATCAGCCTGCTTGTCGGTTTGATCCTTGCCTTTGTCGGAGCGGTACAGCTTAAAATGTTCGGTGCACAGATTTATGTGGCCAACCTTGTAGCCATCGCTATGGTCCGGGAAATGGGAGCTCTGATGACCGGCATAATTATGGCTGGTAGGATTGGAGCAGCCTATGCAGCGCAATTGGGTACCATGCAGGTCAATGAAGAGATCGACGCCCTGAACACCATGGGCATTTCACCCATGGATTTCCTGGTTCTCCCCCGTCTTTTCGCTCTGGCTTTGATGATGCCCCTGCTTACTTTATATTCTGACCTTCTGGGTATTCTGGGAGGAGCAATAGTAGGGGTCGGTATGATGGATATAACCCCGATGCAGTATTTTACCCAGACCCAGGCATCACTTGATATGACCAATATATCACTTGGAATTGCCAAGGGTGGGATTTATGGAATTATTATAGCATTGGCCGGTTGTCTGCGAGGCATGCAGAGCGGGCGCAGTGCAGCTGCGGTAGGTGAGGCAACCACTGCTGCTGTGGTAACAGCAATTGTCCATATAATAATTACAGACGGCATTTTTGCCGTACTGTGTGATGCGCTTGGTATATGAAAAAATATGACTACAGAGATTGAAAAACCAAATACACCACACATTATTGTCTCTGATCTGACAATGGCTTACGGTGATTTTGTTATCCAGCGGGATTTGAGTTTTACAATAAATTACAGTGATATTTTTATCATAATGGGCGGTAGTGGTTGTGGTAAAAGTACCCTGCTGCGTCATCTTATAGGTTTGAAAAGTCCTGCAAAGGGGCAGGTTTTTTATGGTGATATAAATTTTTGGGATATTACCCCTGACGAACGCAGCAGGATAATGCAAAAATGCGGCATTCTGTACCAGAAAGGCGCCCTTTGGAGCTCTATGACCCTGGCTGAGAATGTGGCATTGCCCCTGGAGGAATATTCAGGCCTGTCACATAGTAATATAAAAGAAATAGTTTCTTTAAAACTGGCTTTGGTCGGTCTTGCAGGGTATGAGGAATTTTATCCTTCAGAGATCAGCGGAGGCATGCAGAAGAGGGCGGGATTAGCCCGGGCCATGGCTCTTGATCCTGAAATCCTGTTTTTTGATGAACCGTCGGCAGGTTTGGATCCGGTCAGTGCCAGAAGACTGGATGATTTAATTCTCGAGTTGCGTGACAGTCTGGGTACAACAGTGGTAATTGTGACCCATGAACTGGCCAGTATTTTTGCCATTGGCAACAACTCGGTCTTTCTTGATGCCGAGACCCGCACAATGATCGCCCAGGGTGATCCGAACAGGATGCTGGCAGAAACAGATGATCCTAAAGTAAAGGAGTTCCTCACCAGGGGCGAGTCCGCTGTTGAGAGAGTAATAGAATAGATCAAATGAAAATTTTGACGTGGGATAGCATATGAGCAAAGAGGTAAACAAGATTGTTATAGGCGGTTTCGTTATTGGAGGAATAGGACTTGCTGTTCTGGCTGTACTGGTGTTCGGTTCCGGTAAGTTCTTTCAGAAGAAAAGTACGCATGTTCTCTTCTTCGAGGGTTCGGTTAAGGGCTTGAATGTGGGATCACCTGTAAAGTTGCGAGGTGTTGATATCGGGATGGTGAAGGATATCCAGCTCACCATCAATTCCGATGAACTCGAGTTTTTTGTCCCGGTATATGTTGAAATATTCGGGGACAGAATTTCTGTTCTGGAAGAAGAAAAAGTTGGGCAATTCAAGAAACATGAAACAGTGGATATCCTGGTGAACGAAATGGGGATGCGGGCCCAGCTGCAGATGCAAAGCCTGCTGACCGGACAGCTTTTCATTAACTATGATTTTTACCCTGAAACACCTATAAGGAAAATCGGCCTGGAGAAAAAAATATATGAAGTGCCGACGATCCCGACCACCCTGCAGATGTTGACCGAAACATTAGAGCAGATTGTAAATGATATCCGTAAAGTAAACTTTCAGGAAATTGTGGAAAATATTTCTAAGACTTTCCAGGGCGCCAATGAAATGATGAATTCATCAGATTTACGGGAGTCCGCTGCAAACTTGAATATCGCCCTTCAGGATATGCAGAAGTTTATAAAAAAAGCTGATGTGCTTGCAGGAAATGCAAACAGCAGAGTTGATTCAATAGCAGACAGTTTTGAATCCACCATGGATGATACCCGGAAGCTGATGAATAATATCGATAGCCGTGTAGAGCCGGTTGCATCTGATATGGAAAACGCATTGGCAGTAGTCCAGTCTTCATTTGAAAAAGCTGAAACCTTGCTGGTCGAGGCGCAAAAAATGATATCGGAAAATTCAAATTTACGGCGGGAAATTATGATGACACTGGAAAGCATGTCTGATGCCTCCCGGTCAATGGAAGAGTTGACCGATTACCTGCAGCAGCATCCTGAAGCACTTATTAGAGGAAAGTAATAAATCCGTAAGGAGATGTTTATGTTGAAAACCATTTATACGCGACTTTTTGTTCTGGCCCTTTGCATAATATTTATCTTACTGGCTGGCTGTGCTGTGATTACAACAAAATCACCCCGTTTTTATGTGCTCAGCCCCATGGTCGGAGCAGAAACGGAAAAGCAAATGGAATCCGGTGCAATGAGCGATACAAGCATTGGTATCGGCGCGATTTCCCTGCCCAAATATTTAAGAAAATCCCAGATAGTAACCAGAACCGGCAGTAACGAGGTGCAAATGGCGGAATTTGACCGCTGGGCCGGAAAGATTGAGGAAGACATCGGGAGGGTAATAGCAGAGAACCTGGCGTATGTGCTTGCCTCTGACAAGGTGCTTTCTTACCCGGCAATCGCTTCTGTGGATACAGATTACAGGATTGAAATCGATATCATCAGGTTTGATGGCAGCTTGGGAGAAAGTGCCGAACTCATCGCGCGCTGGGTCATTTTTAATAAGCAGGGGAATATTCTCAAGAGTATTACATCAACACATATAATAGAGCCAGTGCAGGATATCACTTATACTGATATGGTTGCGGCGCAGAGTCGGGCTTTGGCTGCTCTCAGTCATGAACTGGCGGCTGCGATACTGCAGTTGCCAGGCAAGTAATATTAGTATTGTTTTTTGATGGGAAAAAAGTGTACTAAATATCCTGATAGAAGCATTTGGTTTTTTAAGAGAAAAACACCAACTGCGAGGAGAGGAAAATGATTGGTGAACTCGAGCCCATTGAAGGCAACTGGTACTGTAATCTGGAGAAGGACCAGGATTTTATGGTTGTGGATATGAAGGAAAAGGAAGGCACTGTGGATATCCAGTTTTTTGATGGAGATATCGAAGAGCTCGAAATGGAAGAGTGGGAAGAAATGGACCTGGAGGAAATCGAGCCTCCCGATGACTGGACCGGCGCACTGGGTGATATGGAATCCGATGATCGGGGTTTTGAATAAGAGCAGCAGCGCATAAGCGCCTGGAAGTTATGCAGCCCATTCATGAACTGTTAAACCGCATCCACTATGACCCTGAGTTTGGTCGGGGCTATTTTGAGATTGGCTACTGCGACCGTATGGAAAAAAGAATTATCAGGGTCTCATTCAATGAAGTCAGCCAGTTACCAGGCAATAAATTTACATTTCATGTGTTTGACGAAGACGGCATTGCCCATTGTGTGCCCATGCATCGGGTTCAAGAGGTATATAAAGATGGGGAATTGATCTGGAAACGCTAGGTCTGGTTTGGAAAGACTGTAAAATGAATAAATTTCGACTCAAACTGTATGAGCTATATGCCAACTACCACCTGAAATTCACGTGCCCTAAATGTTCCGGAGAGAGAAGGCTGCAAAGAGATATTTATAATGAGGGGGAGTGTTTCTGGTATAAGAACTGGAAAGCGGGAAAATATAATACCAGGACCTATCAGACGTATTGGTTTTTCAAGAAGTTTGGCATCAAAAAAGATATTATTCTAAAATAAATATCCGGGCTCAAAGCGGTATACGTTATGAGGTATGAGGTACGCGGTTAAACTTTTATCCAGTAATCAGAAACCAGCATTACGTCTTTTTCCCCCGCGCACCGTGTACCGTATGCTTTTTCTTTTAAAATAAAGATAATTGCCCTTTGGGCTGTGTTATGTTGGCAAGCTTTTCCCATATCCTCACCATAGCCAGTGTATCCAGCTTGCAGTAAACAAGCAGATCCTGGCAGATTTTTTTCTTTTCATCCCCATCATCCATCCTGGAGAGTCCGGCGTAGGAAAGCATGGCCATCTCGCCATCTGCTATTGCAAGATTGTTATAGCTCAAATCAGGGATCATGGCGGGCAGTACATGTTTTATCGAATGGCTGCCGCACATCTCTCTGACATAATAGTCCTTGTTTCTGAAAGGTTCCATAAGGTCAACTATTCGTGCAATAATGGACTCGACCCCTTCAGCAAACCCAGGGAAGTTTTTTGCAATTTCCTGGAGCCTTGTTATTTCAAATGCCTGGTTGTAAACAAGTATGGTCCTGCAGGAGCTGGTATCCTCAAGCAGTTTTTCAATAAAGGCCTGGCGCGGGTCAATGCCCGGTTCTCCGAGAAATTCATGGTGCGCAAGATTTCCGTCTTCGGAAATATGGAGTGAGTATTGAAAGGGAATTTGCTGGTAGGGTCTCTGGTAGTCAAATGATGGCACAGGTTCCATGAAAGTCTCAAAATCCATGAAGCCGATGGGTTCCGAGATTTTTGAGAGAAATTCCCTTATGTTTCGGGTATGTATAAATTTTCTGCCGGTCAATTCCGCCTCGACCTGAATCTGCATGGCATCCGACAGGGTAAAATCAGCAGGGATATCCTGCAGGTGAAGAATTCCTCCGTAATACAGGGCAAATTTACGGTTGCTGCGTAAATTGGCGATGTCAAAAATGGAATATTCTGGAATATTCTGCCAGCAGTAAGACTTGAAGTCGCACTCGTAAGGGGCGGTACAATAAGGACCGATGTCAATGGACGGCTCACCGCCTTCAAGGCTTTTGCGCATGTCCCCAAGTTGTTGCGGAATATCAGCCTGCCTGTCGAGCGTCAGTTCAGTGACATTATCCACAGTAAAGAGCTCTTGCAGGTCAAGCTCGCCTCTTCTGGTGTACTGGTTGTTCAGGTGCACCAGGAACACCCTGGTAATATCAAGGCCGGTTCCTTTTGCTATATAATACTGGATAGCGGTGTCGTTGATGAAAATATCCTTGGTCTCGGTAGTGGATTTGACCTCATACATTTCCCAGCCATTTTTCCCTTTACGCAGAATGTCAACCATGGCAAGCACGCTGTCATGGCGGAATGTCGCTTCGTAGATTGTCTCTATCCCGGATGCAATAAGTTCCTGTGTTCTTTGAATGTTTTTTGAAATGCCGCTTTTATATTCCAGGCTGGTTCCCCCTGGAAAAAGCTGTTGCGCCAAAATACCCACCCTGTTACCCGCATCAAAACGGGCCTGCAGGCTTGCGTCAGGTTTTTGCTGCAGTTCCCGCCTGTTTTTAAACAGCCATAAGGATTTGTGGCATTGGAGGCCGCGGGTGAATTGTGATTTTGAGAGAAAGAAAGATCCGGTTTTGCGCATGCCGTTTATTATCATAGATAAATTCCATGAAAGCAATGCAGAATTGGACGGGGAAAAAACAATGACATTCTGGAATGGGAGAAAATCAGTTTTCCATTGATTTGGTATATGGTTTTCAGGCAAAATATAGTATTATTATTCGGCCTTAAAAAAGGTGATCTGACAGGCGGTCAATCTTCAAAAAAGGAGGGCAAGATGGAAAAGAAATACCTGAAAAAGGTACTGACTGGGCTCAGCATTGCCAGTCTGGTGACAGGCCTCGGTGGACTCGCTATAGGTGCAGGCGGGTGAAGCGGAGGGCAAAAGGGTGCAGGTAGCACCCAGGAGGCAAAAAAGGACGTGCCGGCTCCGGGCTATGGGGCAAAAGTAACGGAAGCTGCTCCGGGTTATGGAACCCCTGCACCTGGTTATGGTGAGGAGAAAAAGGAGGGTGCACCTGGTTATGGTACCCCTGCACCAGGTTACGGTGAGAAGAAAGCGGAATAGAAGCAATTAAGCACAAAATATACTGAAAAGGGGCTGGTTGATAATTCAACGCTGTCCCTTTTTTTATTACTTTTTTGGGGCCAGCTTTTGCACTTTTTCAATCAATTCGGCCAGGGAAAGCACCTTGGGTGTCGGGGGTTTTTCGAATGCGTCCTGCCATTCGGCCGGTGAAAGCTCCTGCTGCAGATATTCCACGACCTGGAAATGGATATGCCAGCAGTCAAGGGTCTTAAAGCAGGGTAGCCCCATGTTTTCCTTTTTACAGTAAGCAAAATGGATCTGGTGGCCCAGCCTGGGGCATCTGATCTGTAAGGAATCATCCGGTGGTGTGCTTGCTTGTTTCATTGTTTTAAAGGAGGGGTAATGTCTTTAATTTTTTCCCGCAAACCTCACATATCATACCGTGTACCGTTCTAAATAGCCCTGCTTGTTTCCTTTACAATCGCCCAACCGCCATTTTCCCACTGCAGATCAAAGGTTTTGACAACCTGGTCACTGTAGGTGTTGGATTGGTACTTTTGGGTGAAGTCAACGCGTACTCGGGATGCGCTTGTAGTTTTATGTTTAACCTCACTGATATCGATTTTGATAAGTTTTGGATTACTAAGGCGCTGCCGCCGTTGTTTTTTCCAGGCAGCCAGGCTTATTTTTCCGGACGGCTGGAATTTTTTTGAGTAATGGGCCAGGTAGGAATCTACATGTTTCTGCTCCCAGGCTTTAGCCCAGGATTTTATAAATACATCGACTCCATCAAAATCAGGCTTTTCTGTAGCAGCAATGACAGGTTTCTGGATTTTTGCTTCAGGTTCGGAAGCAGGAGTCTTTTCCCTGGTTGCAGCTGTTTTGCCAGTGAGCCTGAATGTGGGGCCAGCCGGAACGGAAACTTTATGCGGTTCAGGTTTTGAAGGTTTCAGTGCCGACTCCTCCACCTTAGCCACAAGGAATTCAGGCTCTTTAGCAGGCGCAGGAGTTGTTTTTAATGCTGCTTCAAGAACAGCTTTCTGATTAAGCGTTGCTTTTGCCGTTGCTGTCTGGAGGGCAGCCTCCTGCTGTGCGGTCATTTCATTCTGAACTAAAGTAAGTTTTGCTCGATCACTGTCTTTGTCTCTCTGCATTGCTTCCAGGTTTTCTTCCAGGGAGACAATCTGGTCCTTCTGTTTGGTGAGTTGTGTTTCCAGAGATTTTCGAGCAGCCTCTGATTGTGCGGTTTTCTGTTGTTGTTTCTTGTGGGCATCACTCACATTGGCAAGCTCATTCGTGAGTTTCTCGCCCTTAGCCTGGGCTTCCTGCAGTTTTGTTTCTATTTCTTTGAGTTTTAGCCGCTCAGCGACCAGTACCTGTTCCTGCTGCTGCTGTTTTTTTGCAGCCTGGGCAATAAACTGGCGCTGGGATTCGCCAAGCTCTTCAATCTGGGACCGCTTGGCTACCAGTTCTTTTTCAAGTTCTGTTTTTGACGACACAGTCTGGG
>JAAXQI010000004.1 GCA_012974315.1 Desulfobacterales bacterium
ACCATGTCGGCAATCTTGTGTCCCACCGCTATATCGCGCAGAACGCTCAAGTTGGAAAAGCTCGGGGAGCGGAATTTGATCCGGTATGGCTTTGCTCCGCCTTCGGCGATGATATAGATGCCCAGCAGTCCGCGGGCGGTTTCCACCTGGCTGTAGTAACTACCCTGCGGCAGACTATACGCCGCCTGCGCCTTGCTGCGATAAGGCCCCCCCGGGAAATCCTTCACAGCCTGCTCCAGGATGTGAATAGATTGGGCCATCTCTGCCATTTTCATGCGGTAGCGGTCGAAGCAGCCGCCAACCGTGCCGATGGGAATATCAAAATCGAAACGGTCATAGATCGAATAGGGATCATTGCGGCGCACGTCATAACTGACGCCCGAGGCCCGCAGCACTGGACCGGTGCACCCGTAAGAAAGGGCTTTTTCTTTGCTGAGAATGCCGATATCCCTGGTCCTTTCCTGGAAAATGATATTATTGGTCAGCAGGGTATTGTACTCATCAAGGGCGACGTTCATTATTTCGATTACCTTTTGGATGCGTGGGATAAAGGTATCGGGAACGTCGGCAAAGGAGCCTCCCGGCCGAAAAAAATTCATGGTCAATCTTGCCCCGCACAGTTCCTCAAAAATATCGGTGATTATTTCCCTTTCCTTCCAGCCGTAAAGAAAGGTGGTAATCGCCCCAAGGTCCATGCCACATACACCCCACCAGAGCAGATGCGACTGGATTCGCTGCAGTTCGCTGACCATGACCCTGATGTATTCACCCCGCTCCGGCACTCCTATATCAAGGGCCTGTTCTATGGCCAGGCAATAGCCGAGATTATTAATGTGGCTGGAGAGATAATCGAGCCGGTCGGTGAGATGGATGTTCTGCAGGTAGGTCTGGCTTTCCATCATTTTTTCTATGCCGCGGTGCACGTACCCGAGATGCGGCACGACATCCAGTACACTTTCTCCATTAAGCTTGAGCACCAGGCGCAAGACCCCATGGGTGCTAGGGTGCTGCGGCCCCATGTTGAGGAAGTATTAGCCAAGGGGTATGCGTTGCTCAGCTTCAATGAATTAATATGGCCTTTTTATCACCCGCTCAGGGTCCTCAAAATCCTTGCGCAGGGGATAACCGGGAAAATCATCCTGCAGGAAGATACGCCGCATGTCCGGATGGTCGGTGAAGCGGATACCGAACAGATCGAATACCTCCCGCTCATGCCATTCCGCTCCCTTGAAAATATCTGAGATTGTGTGTATTTCAGGACGTTCCCTGGGCACCGGGCAGCGCAGGAATACTTTATGCCCATAACGGGTGGAGAGCAGATGAACCAGGATGTCAAAATGATCCTGCCAGTCAACCGCTGTTACCTGCAGCAACAGATCAATGCCAAGCTCCCTATCCTCTTTAAGAAAACGCACCAGATCCGTGTACTGCTCCTGTCCTGTTTCCAGGTCAAGAATGTATTCAGACCCCAAACCTGCCACCGTGTCAGGGGTACTATCGGGTTGCCGGAAAAGGGTGACTGCCGGGAAAGCCCTTTGCACTGACGTCAATACAGCAGCGTTATCATGGCCATTTTTCCTGAATGGTGCCCTGGTCACTGGCTCAAATCTTTCTTTGGCAAGCCTTTGCGGTTTGGCCGGTTTGTAATCCGGATTTTCAGCCTTAAACCTTTCTCTGGCCAGAAGTTGCGCACTCTCTTTTTCTTTCTCCTGCGCGGTCCATTCCCGCTTTGCTTTGCTGTGGGCATCAAAAAATGGAGTGTCCAGCACCTTACCGACCTTCCAGGGATTGCGGCGGCCCTCCTTTCTTATTTTTTTCTGCAGTTCCATGATGCCATAGAGCAATGCCTCAGGCCGTGGTGGACAACCGGGCACATAAACATCCACCGGGATAAGCCGGTCACCTCCCCTGATCACCGAGTAGGAATCATAGTAAAAGGGGCCGCCGGAAATCGCGCAGGAGCCCATGGCAATGACATACTTGGGCGCCGGCATCTGTTCGTAGAGGGTGACCAGATTGGGTCCCATTTTTTCAACGATAGTGCCGGCCAGCACGATAAGGTCGGCCTGCCTCGGGGTGGCCCTGGCAACTTCTACGCCAAAACGGGCCCAATCATGCCGGGAGGAACCCGTCGACATCATTTCCATGGCGCAGCAGGCTGTGCCATAGATAAGTGGCCAGATGGAATTAGCCCTGGCCCAGGTCACCAGAAATTCGATGGAGTCAACAAGTGTGATCCCGCCTGGGTATTTGTCGAGTATTTCGGCAACCTGTTCGGTTACTCCTGAAGCGCCGCTTACTCCCATGTCAAAACCCCTTTGCGCCAGGCATATATAAGACCTGCAAAAAGGACGAATACAAAAACAAACAATTCACTGAAAAGAACGATTGGACTGATACTGCCATTTTGCCCAGCCACCACAGACTTAAAGATCTTCATGCATGGGAAGAGAAACAACGATTCAATGTCGAAGAGCAAAAAGAGCAGGGCAAAAATATAAAAGGCGACCTTAAAACGAATCCGGGCGTCGCCAATAGGCTTTTCAGAACACTCATAGGGCTGCACCTTGCGCCAGCCTTCCGGTGAGTGGAAGGCCAGCATCTTGGAGGTGATGATCGCACCCCCAACAAACAAGGCGCCTAAAAAAATCGAGAAGCCTATCATTATGTAACTTTCCATGGTGTAATATCCTCCAGGGGTATCTGTCATTGGTGTCCAGAGTGACTTCAACTCTTCAGAAGAAGGGTTATAGAATTGCTTCCCTTTTCACAGTAGACATCGATTGCTTCTATCAGAGCTACTTCTATGTGTCTTAGCAGATGCATGGTATTTATTTTGTACTATCTAACTGCAATTAAAGTGCCACGAATTTATAAATCCTGTAATATGTTGATTAATTTAAAAATTGTACAATGAGTAGAAAACTGCTTTTGGGATTTACGATGAATTCGAGCATTGATTTGTTAAGTTTATGTAACAATTCGCTTGTATATTATGTCGGCAGTATCGTTTTTGGAAATATTGTATATTTCCAAAGTGCTAATACAACACCAGGCTGATGGATGAACTCCTTGGTTTCTGCGAAATTATGGAGCGATGCAGGGAGGAGATAAAATGTTTCTCGTCACCTCAAAAGATTAAAGTCATACAGGAACAACTTGAGACATCGGGATGGTAAAACGCTAAAAAAATCGCTTTCAAAGTTAGGATGTGGCCCAATAATGGCACGGTGAAAAGGGGCAGGCCTTGCACCCGCCAACTTTCCCATTCTTAAAATCTTTTCCTATTATTCTAATAGTAGCCGCGGTACAGGCAGTCAAAAAAAACGTTACAAGAATGTAACGGTTATGTTTGGCGTAGAGTGCCTAACATCTTAAGATTCAAGCAAAATACCTTCTTTAGCAAACACTAATAATGAATGAAGCCATGTTGTTACAATACTGTAACAAATCGTGGTGTTTTCAGACAAAGAATAAAGCGGCTGAGATTTCGGGCGGCCTGATTTTTTTGACAATACAAGCGGTTAATCCCATTCCTGAAAAATGGCATTGGAATTGCACATAAATACAGAGGATTAAACAATTTAAAGGGGCAGAGCTTTATCTCAATAACAATTCATAGGCTTTCAAATAAATTGACAAAATAACTTTTGTACCACAATCGACACATTGTTTATCCAGCAAGTTTACCGTTGTTGATCCTTGAAAAGAGGAGGCTAAAGTTTTAATGAAGAATCATGTATTAAGACCACTATGGATAGTCCTCGCAGCAATTGCCGTGTTCATGGTAGTGAGACACTTCATCGTGCCCGCCGATTTTGGAGTTGAAGAAGGCGGGAACTTTACTTACAATTATCATCGGCTTTCAGCTAATGATGACTGGAAAAACTTCAAGGTAAAATACCGGGGCAGGGAGTACTGCCAGGAATGCCATGAAGAAAACGTAGAATCCATTCTCCAATCACCCCATGCGATCATACAATGTGAAAACTGCCACGGGCCTGCCATTGATCATCCCGATAACCCGGAAGCTCTGGCAATAGATACCAGCAGGGGTCAGTGCCTCAGGTGCCATACCTATTTGCCCTACCCCACCAGCCAGCGTTCCGAGATCCCTGGTTTTGAAGACCCCGAAGATCATAATCCCGATGAAAATTGCGTTGATTGCCACAATCCGCATAACCCTGATTTGGAGAATATGTAATGAGTTGCTCTCGTCGAGATTTGCTAAAAAACACTTTTAAAACCACCCTGGCCGCGACGTTGCCGCTTTCAGCCTTTAAAATGCTGAGCCCGGCCGAGGTAAAGGCCTACACAGGTGATTCCTCTATCCGTTGGGTTTTCCTTGTAGACACAAGAAAATGCGTTGGCTGCGGTCTTTGCGTCAAGGCCTGCAAAAATGAAAATGAGATCCCATGGGATCCACCAATTTCCAGGACCTGGGTTGAGCGCTATGTCCTCATGAGAAACGGCCGGGCCCATATAGATTCTCCTATGGCTGGCAGGGACGGATTCACTGATTCAAAGATACGCGAAAACGAAATCCCGCCTGACCAGATTTCCAAGGGCTTTTTCGTACCGAAACTCTGCAACCAGTGTGAAAAACCGACCTGTGTCCAGGTCTGCCCGGTTGGGGCAACCTACCAGACCCAGGACGGCATAGTACTTGTTGATCGCACATGGTGCATCGGCTGCGGCTACTGCATCATGGCATGTCCATACGGCATGCGTTTTTTCCATCCGGTTTATAAAGTGGCAGAAAAATGCACCTTCTGCTACCACCGAATAAAAAAGGGCATGAAGACAGCCTGCGTGCAAAACTGCCCGTTCGGAGCCCGCCGGATAGGCAACATGAAAAACCCTAATGATCCGGTGACCAAGTTAATTATGAATGAGAGGGTAGCAGTTTTAAAAGATGAATATGGTACAAAACCCCAGGTCTACTATATCGGCCTGGATACCAACGTGAGGTAATACAAATGTCGGTAGAACAAGTAGTTGCCCAAGGTGCAGAGCATATCGCTGTCCACGGCATGGATTGGACGACAAAGGAACTCTTCACCTATCCAAACGAATTCATATACTGGTCTATACAGATTGTCATGTATCCTTACATGACCGGCCTTGTTGCAGGGGCCTTTGTCCTTTCCTCCCTCTATCATGTTTTCGGGCAGAAGGACCTGAAAACCATCGCACGATTTTCACTCGTATTCTCCCTTGCTCTGCTGCCGGTGGCCATGATGCCCTTACTTCTCCATCTGCAGCAGCCGCTCCGAAACATGAATGTCATGCTCACTCCCCATTTCACTTCGGCAATTGCGGCCTTTGGTATTGTATTTTCGACCTATGCCGCCATCGTCTTAACTGAAATATGGTTTGTCTACCGCGTTTTCTTCGTAGACCAGGTAAATGCCCTCAAAGGCAAGGAAGGTACCAGAGATCGTTTTATGTACTATCTCTATCTCGTATTGACTCTTGGCGCCTTTGACACCGGTGATGCAGCCGTTGCCAAAGATAAGAAGGCGGTAACAATTATGGCCGGGATCGGTATTCCAGTGGCCTGTTTCCTGCACGGTTATGCAGGGTTTATCTTCGGTTCTGTTAAGGCCAATGCCCTTTGGATGTCACCGCTCATACCTGTTATCTTCATCATGTCAGCAATTGTTTCCGGTATCGCGCTTTGTATGTTGACCTATATCATCATCATGGAATGGAAAAAATGGAGCGCCATTATTGCCAAGGGTAAGGGTGACGAAACAGTACAGCTTATCGCCGGTGCCGAACTTGATGTCATAACCAAGACCTCGCGCTATCTCCTGGGTTTTATGGTGGCAGCCATCACCCTTGAATTACTTGACTTGATTTTCAGAGGTTACACAGCCATGAAATCATGGGATATCCTGCGCTCCGTCATGTACGGCAAGGATTTTGTCAATATCTTTGTTTTGCAGTACGGCCTTGGCAACCTGGTGCCCTTTCTCATGCTGCTCATACCGGGAACTACGATCAGACGGGTATTTTTCGCAACTATCCTCGTTCTTTTCGGCGTATTCATGATGCGTTGGAACGTCGTTATAGGCGGCCAGGCATTCTCCTTATCGTTTGCAGGCTATATGCACTATCACCTGCCGATCATTCCCCATAACCTGGAAACATACAAGGAAGGCCTCTTTGGAGCACTGACGGTTATAGCAACACCGTTTGTCCTTTTCTGGATCATTAATAAGGTCACACCATCACTTGAATATAAATTCAACAACGAATAGCGTATAAACAAAAAGACTTTGTGAAGTTATCTCTACAAACATATAACCGCTCAAAGGGGTTTTAAATATGGAAAGACGGCAATTATTAAAAACATCTCTTGCTTTCCTCGGTACAACTACCCTTATCTCTTTTGTGTACCCTGTATCAAAATTTCTTGTTCGACCAAAAAGCAGTGTCCCGGATGCTCCTCTAACTTTCAATAAAGACGAAATCCCAACTGGCACAGCCAAAGAATTAGTCTTCAACGAGACTCCACTGGTCGTCATCAATCGCAGGGGCAGCGGTTTCATTGCCCTCTCAAGGGTATGCACCCATCTGGGTTGTCTCGTGGGTTACGATAAATTCAATGGTAAGCTGGTATGCCCCTGTCATGCCGGAGAATTCGACCTGGAAGGCAGAGTGCTGTCAGGTCCTGCCACAAAATCTTTGCAGAGGTATTCGCTCAAAATTACGGCTGATCAGATTATCATTGGGTAAAGGATACACTCTTACTAGGACAAATTACTACGGGGTCATAGCATGTGGGGAAAAATCATACACTGGATAGAAGTTAGAATAGGTCTCGAAGAACTCGTCGATAAGCACTCACGGGAATTCCACACGCCGAAAGGTGCCACTTTCTGGAGCACCTTTGGCTTTGTAACGCTCATAGCCTTTATTGTCCAGGCCGTCACCGGCATCATGCTGATGCTCTACTACATCCCACACCCGGAGTATGCCTTTAAAAGTGTGCAGACCATAACCAATGAGATTCCCTATGGGTGGCTGTTCAGGTCGATCCACAATGTCGGGGGCAATATGATTATGGCCCTCATCATCATACATCTTGTCCACGTTTTCTTAAGGGTCAGCTATAAAAAGCCAAGAGAGATAACCTGGATGTCCGGGGTACTCATGTTCTTCCTGGTTCTGCTTACCCTCATCTCCGGCCATCTTTTGCCCTGGCACCAGATCGGTTTCTGGCAGACTACAGTTACTTCATCCGTCCCTGCCTTCCTGCCCATCATAGGTGAAGGGATCTCATCCTATATCCGGGGTGGAGAATTGGTCACCGGTATCACCCTTTCCAGGTTTTTTGCCTTCCATGTAGTCATCCTGCCGGTATTTATTGTCACCCTCATACTTATACATGTCCTACTCATCAGACGCCAGGGCCTTTCAACCTCCTCGATCATTGAACCGGATGACGATACTGCTACTCAGGATGAATTTAAAAGACAAGTTCACCTGGAGAGTCAGCCAATCTTTCCCTACTTCGCAACAAAGCGATTATTTATGGTGATATGCTATTTCACTGTTATCTTTTTTATTCTGACCTTTCTCCCCAATCTCTTCATGCCGATAGACGCCAATATTCAGGCAGACCCCACGATAACACCTGAATCCATCCGGCCGGAATGGTACTTCCTCGCACCGTACCAACTTATGAAAATTATACCCAATGACATCCTGGGTATCAGTTTGATAACTATCTTCTGTGCAGTCCTGCTGTTATGGCCGTTTTTTGATCCAACAGAGACGAGTAGAAACATCCACAAGCGGCCTTTGCTTTTCAGCCTTGCCGCAATTGTTCTGGGTCTATGGGCCATACTTACAATCTGGGGGATGTATTCATGATGCGATACTTTATAATTCCAGTAGTAATTTTAATCGGTATTGTCTCAACTGGTCTTTCCCAGGCAACAAGCTACCGTGAGACCTTTGAAAAGGAATTCATGAACGCACCCTGGCAGATAGCAAAGGGCGAGATCAGCGCCTGCATCCAGTGCCACACCTCAGATGACATGGGACCTGAAATGCATGAGATCACCCGGCAATGGAAAGAAAGCTTCCATGCCAAGAACAATATATCATGCCACGACTGCCATGGAGGAGCACCCGAAGATGCCAGCATGTCCATGATGCACCAGCGAGGCTTTAAAGGATCTCCAAAAAATAGAGACATTCCTGAATTCTGCGGCACGTGCCACATTGGCATACTCAATACTTATCTTAAAAGCGGCCACGGCAAAACCTTCTTTGAAACTGGCGAGGGGCCAAACTGTGTTACCTGTCACGGCTCGCACAATATCCAACTGGCAAGCATGGATATAATAAATGAGCAGCTCTGCACACAATGCCACACCTATGAACGGGCCCAAGAAATGAAACAGGCTCTTTTCCTTGTTGAAAACAAATTAAGCGGTGTTGAAGAAACTCTTGGCCATTTGAAATTGTTAGGCATTAATATTGATGATCATCAAAAGGTTTTTTACAGAAACCATGCCGCATTCCGCGCTCTTTCTCATTCCATTGATGTTGATTCAGTCAGGTTAAAATCCGGCGATTACATCAGGAAACTTGAAATGATTGAGAGTCAGATAAACGAATCCTTCGAACAGCTTAAATTCAGAAAAAACTTCTTTGCCTATCTATTTCTGATTTTCACTGGTTTGAGTGTTGTGACCTTCCTGCTGGCAAAATCCTATGAGCAGAAGTAACAATTAATGGCTTTACAAAAGAATCACTTTGCAAGTACAACTGGATCAAACCAATCATAAATATAACAGCAATATAACAGCCAATTTTTTCCCGGCTCAGTAATTCAATTCTGCATGGAGTAAAACATTATCTTCAGCATGGAGAATAACGTATGCATAGTCTCACTAAATTCATAACATTACTCATTTTTGCTTTGCTGGTCTCTTTTCTGGCCTTCAGCAGTCACGCCATAAGCAGTGACTTGCCCAAGCCCCCCCAGGACAACAACACAGTCAAGACTCCCAAGAACTATGAGACCCCCAAATACTTTGTGCCTCCTCCGCCCTTTTCAGAAGACATTTTCCCCTGCTCGGACTGCCATGAGGATATGGACGTAAATCATAGAAGAAGGATACTAGCAGATGAGCATGTTGAAATTTCTGAGTTATTCAACCATGCCAGCGAGCAGCGCTGGTGCCTGGACTGTCACAACCCGGAGGACCGGGATGTACTGCGGCTGGCCAACGGCGATCTGGTCCCCTTTGAAGAATCATACAACCTCTGCGGCCAGTGCCACGGCACGATATTCCGTGACTGGAAGGCCGGCATCCATGGCAAGCGGACCGGTGAATGGAACGGCAAAAAGCAATACCGTTTATGCGTCCACTGCCACAATCCGCACAGCCCGAAGTTCAAACCCATAAAACCAATGCCGCCGCCGGATAACCCCTTGGAGATTAAATACAAAAAACTTTCGGACGATGAGATTCCCAGGAATCCTCTGGGGAATATTCAATAATAAATAGGCATTATGGCTGTTAGCAAAAAAAAACCATAAGAATAGTGGATACAGTAATGAGTAAAAATAAATGCAGCAAAAGTATGTGTA
>JAAXQI010000009.1 GCA_012974315.1 Desulfobacterales bacterium
TGACTGGAATCGTAACATTGCCTGAGGGCGTAGAGATGGTAATGCCCGGCGATAATATATCGTTCACAGGCACCCTGATCACCCCGATTGCCATGGAAATAGAGCTTCGTTTTGCAATCCGTGAAGGCGGCCGTACCGTTGGTGCAGGCGTTATCAGCGAAATTGTCGAATAGGAAAAGAAGACCTGCGAGTGTATTGCTCGTTTAACACATTTTGAAGAGTAACCAGTTTAACAGGTGCAGGTATGAGAAATATAGTCACATTGGGGTGTGCCGAATGTAAAAATCGGAACTACACCACCACGAAAAATAAAAAGAATACTCCACATAAGCTTGAATTTAAAAAGTATTGCCGGTTTTGCCGGATCCATACCCTGCATAAGGAAACAAAATAACCAGGGTAGGCCAGTAGCTCTAATTGGTAGAGCACCGGACTCCAAATCCGGGTGCTGGGGGTTCGAGTCCCTCCTGGCCTGCCATTGATTAATGTTTATGCTACTGGTTTAGGGTAATACAAAAAATAATAACTTCCAGCATACTCATCAGCTGGTTGGATGGATTATATTAAATGGCAGCAAAAAAAGGCGAGCGTACTTCCAAAAATAAGCAGGTTGCAACAGACCGGTCAGCTGCTAAATCTTTTTCACTTTCCCGTGCAAAAGAATTTACCGCTGAGGTGAAGTCTGAGTTTAAGAAAATAGTCTGGCCTGATAAGAAAGTGACAATGGGTTCAACCGGAGTCGTTCTTGTTTTGGTGTTTGTGATATCTGTTTATTTGGGAGCGGTTGATCTTTTTATAGGAAAGCTGGTGTCATATATTCTGAGATAGAATTTGTAGCTGTATTCTAAGAGGATACATGTTGCGACCAGCATTAAAATTTGAGGTTTTTTGGCTATGGCACGGCATTGGTATATTGTACATACATACTCCGGGTACGAGGAGAAGGTGAAGGTTAATCTCCAGGAACGGATAAGAATTGCCGGCCAGGAAGATTTCTTCGGTGAGGTTCTGGTGCCCAAGGAGCAGGTCCTTGAAATGATTAAAGGGGCCAAGAAAACTTCAGAAAGAAAATTTTTCCCCGGGTATATCCTTGTCAATATGGAACTCAATGATACTACCTGGCATACGGTACGTTCCACGCCCAAGGTTACCGGTTTTGTAGGCAATGACCGAAATCCTCCGTCACTCTCCGATGAAGATGCCATGAAAATTATTGGCAGGATTAAAGATGGCGCCATGAAACCTAAGCCGAAAGTAACATACGAGGCTGGCGATTCTGTCAGGGTTATCGATGGACCGTTTGCCAACTTTCAGGGAGTAGTCGATGAGGTGTATCCGGACAAAGGCCGGGTTCGGGTATTGGTAAGTATTTTTGGACGCTCAACCCCCGTGGAACTTGAATTCGTTCAAGTGGCCAGTGACTGATCAAGTTACTGGGTATTTGTTGGTAAAATAAATAAGGAAGTCAGAAAAGTAATTCACTGATCTCCCCTATGTTGGTTTTGATTTAGGAGACAATAATGGCAAAGAAGATTCAAGGATATATAAAATTGCAGATTCCGGCCGGTGGAGCGAATCCTTCCCCTCCAGTTGGCCCAGCTCTTGGGCAACAGGGTGTCAATATAATGGAATTCTGTAAGGCTTTTAATGCCAAGACCCAGCAACAGGGGGATACTATTATTCCTGTTGTGATAACGGTTTATGCAGACCGTTCTTTCAGTTTTATCACTAAAACCCCGCCGGCTTCTGTCCTTTTGATGAAGGCCGCCAAGCTCAAGAAGGGGTCCAGTAACCCGAAATTAGAAAGGATTGGTAAAATTTCCCGCACCAAGATTAAAAATATTGCAGAGCTGAAAATGCCCGATTTGAATGCCTTTGATATTGAAGGTGCTATGAAGATTATTGAGGGAACTGCCAGAAGTATGGGGCTTACTGTTATTGACTAACCTGGAAGTTATTGCCCTTTGTCAAAGGGGTACCGATGGAAGATTTTTCATATTAGCATCCCTTTAAAAAGGCATAATGATTTTTTATATAGATGGAGAATAATGGCATGGCACAGAGAGGCAAGAATTACAAGAGAGTAGCAGAGGATATTGATTCCACCAAAACGTACAGCCTCGAGGAGGGTGTTGAACTTGCCTTAAAGGGAGGTTTTACCAAGTTTGATGAGTCTGTGGATATAGCGATCCGTCTTGGTGTTGATCCTCGTCATGCAGACCAGATGCTAAGAAGCAGTGTCGTGCTGCCAAATGGGACAGGCAAGGAAATACGGGTCCTGGTATTTGCCAAGGGCGAAAAGGAAAAAGAGGCCCTTGATGCTGGCGCTGACTATGCAGGTGGTGACGAGTTTGTAGAAAAAATTAAAGGCGGCTGGCTTGAGTTTGACCGGACCATCGCCACGCCGGACATGATGGCTACAGTGGGCAAGATAGGTAGAGTACTGGGACCTCGGAACCTGATGCCAAACGCCAAACTTGGTACCGTTACCTTTGACATTGAAAGGGTTGTAAAGGAAACCAAGTCAGGAAAGGTTGACTTCAAAGTCGATAAAGCTGGCATAATTCATGCCATGCTGGGTAGAGCTTCTTTCGGCTCACAGAAAGTAACAGAAAATATCCTGGCTTTTATGGACAGGATTATCCAGCTGAAACCTTCTACAAGCAAGGGGGTTTATCTGAAGAGCATCAGCCTGTCAACAACCATGGGGCCAGGGGTCAAGGTTGACCCGCTGGATGTCCGGAACCTGATCAAACAGCAGGCATAGCAGAACAGTAGAATTTTTATGAATTAGTCAGCATAACATGGTTGACGGGATTGAACACCAGGCGTGAAGTTTCAAGATATAAAACTATCGATTTCCTGGTTTGATGGTTAGCACTAGCGAAAAAATCAAAGCGGAACTCATTGAAGAGGACCGCATAGTTTATATAGAAGTCCGGTTGTAAACATAACCGGGTTTCAATGTCGAAGACAGCAGGTACTTTTTTGTTTAATCAGCAATGCTGACCTGCCGAGGCACTATTTGTGAACAATTCAAATATCTGCAGGTAAGAGCTCCGGCTCAATCCTCTGGAATTATTTTGAAGTAACAATTAGCAAATGCTCGGCGACAGATAAAAAGCCTGTACCTGCTGGGAACCTTGATCGGTCCAGATTTTATTTTGGACTAAAACTGGAGGAAAAGAAGTGAATCGCGAGGAAAAGGTTACAGAAGTCGAGGAACTCAGTGGCAAGTTTAAAAAAGCAAAGATTGCCATTGTTGCCGACTATAAGGGCCTTACAGTACCGGTTCTGCAAGAATTGCGTCATAACTTGCGCAGAAACGATGCCGAGTTCAGGGTTGGGAAAAATACCCTGCTCATCAGGGCGGTTGAGGATACTGAGTATAAGGGATTGCAGGATCAATTCGTGGGAACAACAGCAGTAACTGTTTCTTACGGTGATCCGGTATCTCCTGCAAAGATTCTCGCTGAGTTTTCTAAAGGCCATCCTGAATTGAAGATTCGGTCAGCATCGCTTGACGGTAAGTTGTTGTCAGTAGACGACGTAATGGCATTGTCAAAATTGCCTAGCAGGGAAGTCTTGCTGGGGCAGATGCTATCGGTCATGAATGCTGTGCCCACCGGTCTTGTACGGGTTTTAAGTGGAGTTCCAAGGACTTTCCTGTATGCACTACAGGCAATTAAGGAACAGAAAGAGCAGGATGCTAATTAAGAATATTTATAAAGTTAACAACGTCGCCAGGAGGACAAGAAAATGGCTGTAACAAAAGATCAAGTAGTTGAATTTATTTCAGGAATGAGTGTTTTAGATCTCTCTGAATTTATTAAGGAACTGGAAGAGAAATTTGGTGTTTCCGCCGCAGCACCTGTTGCGGTTGCTGCTGCCGGTGGTGCATCTGCTGATGCTGCACCAGAAGAAGAGAAGACTGATTTTGACGTGATCCTTGCGGGAATAGGCGATCAGAAAATCAAGGTGATTAAAGAGGTTCGTGCCATCACTTCTCTTGGACTGAAAGAGGCAAAAGAGTTGGTTGAATCTGCTCCTCAGCCTGTTAAAGAAGGCGTATCCAAGGAAGAAGCTGCTGAAATCAAGGAAAAAATTGAGGCTGTAGGCGGGTCTGTTGAGATCAAGTAAATCAGTTAATGATACGTTATGTTATAGGAATTCCAGACCCTGCCAGATTTTTTTCAAGGCAGTAACCAGTCTGAACAATATGATTGGTATGATAGAATAGGACGCTACGGAGAAAATTCTCCGTAGCGTCGTTGTGTTCTCAAGGAATAGAAAAAAAGTGGGTAGCCGCAGCCTCCTCTAATGTGCTGCAACCGACTAATATCACACGAAAAAGTAAAGGATTTGTGGAAAGTTATTCAGCAGATCCTTTTCAGCAACCAGAGCCTGTAAGAATTTCAAAGGGCTGAAACCGGTTACACAAGACGAGGGCATTGCTCGATGGGAATGATGAACAGAGTCAGAAAGAATTTTGCCAAAACAACCAGTATTGTGGAGATTCCGCATCTCATTGAGATGCAGAGAATTTCCTATGAAAAATTTCTGCAGTTGAATGAAGCTCCTGATAAAAGGGAAGATGTTGGGCTGCAAGGAATCTTTAAGAGCATTTTCCCGATTTCGGATTTTAACGGCACATGCTTTTTAGAATTTGTCCGTTACAATTATGGAGAACCGAAATACACGGTTGAAGAATGCGTAGAAAGGGGCATGACCTTTGATGTGCCCATTAAGATTACCGTACGGTTGGTAACATATGATACTGATACGGAGACCGGGGTCCAGAACATCAGGGACATCAAGGAGCAGGAGGTGTATCTGGGTTCAGTGCCATTAATGACCAGGGATGGAGTTTTTGTCGTTAATGGAACTGAAAGGGTTATTGTAAGCCAGTTGCAAAGGTCTCCTGGGCTTTTTTATGCCCATGACAACGGTAAATCCCACTCCAGTGGTAAACTCCTTTATTCTGCCAGAATTATTCCGGTACGTGGTTCATGGATTGATCTTGAATTTGATGTCAAAGATGTGCTCTATGTTCGTATCGACCGGCGACGGAAGTTTCCGGTAACCACATTGTTGAGGGCTCTTGGATACACATCTGAAGAGCTTATGAAACTTTTTTATAACTCAGAGAAAATATCAGTTAAGCGCAAGAAGTTCAAAAAGGAATTTGACCCTGAACTTGTACTGGGACAGCGTGCCGTCCAGGACATACTAGACCCGGAGACGGGCAAGGTACTGATTAAAAAGAATAGAAAAATTAGCAAAACCCTTCTTAAGAAAATGGTGGAAGCCCAGGTGAAGGAGTTCAGTGTTGAGCCTGAAGAGCTGCTGGGCAAATATCTGGCCCATGACATTGTGGACCCATCTTCCGGGGAGGTTCTAGCTCAACTTAATTCTGAAATTACAGAGTCTGTTTTAGATTCCATACTGGAAGCCAAAATAAAGAAGTTTGAAATTCTCTTTATTGATGGCACCCATGTAACGGATTCATTTAGAAAAACACTTGCCATTGATAAGGTTACAGATACTAATGAGGCTCTGCTCGAGATTTATAGGCGACTGCGCCCGAGTAGCCCTCCTACCCCGGAAGTGGCTATCTCCTTTTTCAACAATCTGTTTTTCAATTCTTCCACCTATGACCTTTCTGAGGTGGGAAGATTCAAGATTAATGCCCGACTCAAGATCGATACTGATATCGCAGTAAAGACTTTGACCAAGGAAGATATTATTGAATCTGTTCGGTATCTTGTCCGGTTGAAAGATGAACAGGGCAAGGTCGATGATATTGATCATCTGGGTAACAGGCGTGTACGAACTGTAGGGGAGCTTGTTGAAAATCAGTACCGTATAGGTCTTGTACGCATGGAGCGCGCAATTCGGGAGCGTATGACCCTTCAGGAAGTTGAAACTCTCATGCCCCATGACCTGATAAACCCCAAGCCTATCACTTCAGCTATTAAGGAATTCTTTGGTACGAGCCAGCTTTCACAGTTCATGGATCAGACCAACATTCTGTCCGAAGTTACACATAAGCGGCGATTGAGTGCTCTTGGTCCCGGTGGTTTATCAAGAGAGCGTGCAGGTTTTGAAGTCAGGGATGTTCATCCCACCCATTATGGCAGGATATGTCCGGTTGAAACGCCAGAAGGCCCGAATATCGGTCTCATTGTTTCACTGGCTGCTTACGCCCGGGTTAATAGATTCGGTTTTATCGAAACTCCTTACCAGAAGGTGGTTGACAGAAAAATTACCGATGACGTTGTCTTTTTGAACGCCATGGCGGAAAAAAATGAGTTGATCGCTCCGTCCAAGGTTGAACGGGACAATAAAGGTAAAATTGTCGACGATAATCTCATTGCCCGCGAAGAGGGAGAGGTTGTTATCACCTCTGGAGATCAGGTTACCTACATCGATGTTGCACCGAATCAGCTTGTTTCTGTTGCTACGGCCTTGATTCCTTTTCTGGAGAACGATGATGCCAACAGGGCCTTGATGGGTTCCAACATGCAGCGCCAGGCTGTGCCGCTGCTGCGTACATCCGCTCCATTGATTGGTACCGGCCTTGAAAAGGTGGTTGCCAGGGATTCAGGGACATGTTTGCTTGCTGGCGGAGATGGTGTTATCGAGGAGGTGGATGCCACCCGTGTCGTGGTGAATTATGACGAGCCGGGAACCGATGGCTTTATGACCGGAGTTGGTGTCTATCGACTGAGCAAGTTCAAAAAATCGAACCAGAATACCTGTTTCACCCAGAAACCTCTTGTCCTTCCAGGACAGAGGGTGACTAAAGGCACTGTACTTGCTGATGGGCCTTCCTGTGATCAGGGTGAACTGGCACTCGGTAAGAATGTCACCATAGCCTTCATGAGTTGGCGGGGATACAATTTTGAGGACTCTATCCTGCTCTCCGAGCGACTTTTAAAGGATGATACTTATACCTCTGTTCATGTTGAGGTTTTTGAGACCATGGCCAGGGATACCAAGCTGGGTAAGGAAGAAATCACCAGAGATATTCCTAATGTTGGGGAAGAAGCCTTAAGGAACCTTGATGAAAGTGGCATCGTCAGGATTGGTGCTGAAGTTAAACCTGGTGACCCTCTGGTTGGCAAGGTAACTCCCAAGGGTGAAACCATGCTTTCCCCCGAGGAAAAACTGCTGCGGGCTATTTTCGGCGACAAGGCTGGTGATGTGAAGGATTCTTCTCTGCGAGTGCCTCCGGGAGTTGAAGGTGTTGTTATTAACGCTAAAGTTTTCTCCCGCAAAGGAGTTGATAAGGATGAGCGCTCCCTTACCATTGAAGATATGGAAGTTGATAAGCTCACCAAGGACATGGATGACGAGCTTCGCTGCCTGAAAAAGGGTGTGCGCGATGGTCTGGGTAGAATACTTGTAGGCAAGGTAGCTAAAGATGCTCTGAAAGGAAAGGACAATAATACGCTTCTGGCCAAGGGCAAGAAATTCACCCAGGAAATTATTGATGAGGCCGAATTTGCCAAACTGCATGAAATTGATTTCTCAGCCTGGAAGAAAGAGGGAGAGAAGGCCGAGGTTTTGTTTTCTCAATACCGTGAGCAGGCCAAGCTTGTCCGGGAGCGCTATGAAGGTATTATAAACCGCCACCGCAAAGGTGATGATCTTCCTCCGGGAGTTATCCGCATGGTGAAGGTTTATGTTGCTGTAAAGCGGAAGCTGGCAGTAGGAGATAAGATGGCCGGTCGCCATGGTAACAAGGGTGTTGTCTCCCGTATTCTACCGATAGAGGATATGCCGTATTTTGCGGACGGGACACCGGTGGATATCGTGCTCAACCCCCTGGGTGTACCTTCACGTATGAATGTGGGCCAGGTGCTTGAAACCCATCTTGGTTTTGCCGCCAAGAAGCTGGGTGAACAGCTGCAGAAGTTTGCCGAGCGGCATGAAGTTGCAGAGGTTAAGAAAAAGCTTAAAAAGATATATTCTACACAGGAATATAAAGACAACTTTAAGGATCTTTCCGATGAGGCGCTTCTGGACAGAGCCAGAAAATTTGAGGAAGGAGTGCATATTTCTACCCCGGTTTTTGACGGTGCTGCAGAAGAGGAGATCCGTAGCCTGCTGGTGGAAGCCGGTGTGGATGAAACTGGACAAAGTAAACTGTATGACGGCTTGACCGGTAATGCATTTGATATGCCGGTAACTACAGGAACAATGTATATTTTGAAACTGCATCATCTGGTTGATAACAAGATCCATGCCCGTTCCACAGGTCCTTACTCATTGGTGACCCAGCAACCACTGGGTGGTAAGGCACAGTTTGGTGGGCAGCGACTTGGTGAGATGGAAGTCTGGGCCATGGAGGCATATGGTGCGGCTTATACTCTTAAAGAGTTTTTGACCGTCAAGTCTGATGATGTCGAAGGAAGGACGACCATGTATGAAAACCTGGTGAAAGGAAAAAATTTCCTGGAAACCGGGTTGCCGGAATCATTTCACGTTCTGGTCAAGGAACTCCAAGGCCTTTGCCTGGATGTAGAACTTTTAGACGATAAAAAGTAATATTTAATTTATAAACGGCTTATTGCCTTTTACTTCTATAAATAGGTGCTGATG
>JAAXQI010000049.1 GCA_012974315.1 Desulfobacterales bacterium
ATATCCAACAGAACGGAACTTCAGGATTGGTGGATTGGTTGTCAATGGCAGCGTCGCTCGCGAAGAAGGTTCCCTCGATTTGAGTTTTCGCGTAACCGATATGCAATGTGAGTTGGGCGTTAGTTATACCGGTGTATTGCCGGATCTGTTTCAAGAAGGCCAGGGTGTTGTAGCGGCACAAAATTCTCAGACTGCTTGACAGAATTTGAGAAGTTTATAATTTGCCTAAATCTTTCTTGTTAACCCAGGAATAGGTGACCCAGAAAATGCCGGGCAGTAGAAAGATAAGGGCAAGGCGCATGGTGAGCAGGCGGGGATCGACGCCACGGTCTAGCCCCAGGCCGGTAAAGTATGTCGAGAGGCTTAAAATCAGGGTGAGGAGAGTCATTTCCGCTGCGAAAACTCTACCACGAAATTGGTCAGGAACAATCTGCTGCAGCAGGGTTGTGCTGAATACCCACTGGATGGAACCGCCAATATGGCCTGCCAGTACGCAGGGGATGGCCCATAACAGGGTAGGGGCCTGGGAAAACAATATATAGGCTCCAGATAATATGAAAAATGAGAAGCTGATGGACCGGTACATGGCCCTTCTGGTTTCGCCCAGATAATGCCATGCCAGGATTGGTCCAAGAGCGGCACCTATGCCCCTTACTGAGTAAAGTATGCCGCTTTTGCCTCCCTGGCCTCCGGTGGAGAAAACCTGTTCACCGAAAACTGTCAGCAGAACTAATATCCCACCTGAGAGTGCCCAGCCGCTTTTGACCAGTAAAAGAGTGGCAACTTCCTTATGTTGGGCAATATATTTGAACCCTTCACGCAGTGCGGTAATGCCGGTTAGATCATGCCAGGTAGGGAACTCCTTTTTTTCAGGAGGCAGATGAACCAGCTCCAGCCTGAGAAGCAGCAGGGTGGAAAATAAAAAGGTTGAGGCGTCAATAATAATTGCTGTCTGCCATCCGAAAAGGTGGGTGACAAATCCACCTAATGCTGCACCAAAGGCCAGCATGATAGACCAGGTGGCGCCACTTAAGGAATTGGCCAGTAACAGTTCTTCCGGGCTGCAGAGATTGGGAACAGAAGCCTGTCGGGCCGGATCATAAAAGGTCCAGATTGATTCCTGTACCAGGGCAAGAATATATACCAGCCAAACATGCTCGGGCCGACGGACAAAAAGGAAACCGAGTACGATAAATATCCTGAGCAGGTCAGAAATGATCATGATGGTCTTCCGAGAAAAACGATCGGCGACAACTCCTGCTGCGGGGCCAAGAAAAGTGGTCGGGATAAATTTGGCGATTAAAAACCAGCTGACAGCTCCGCCACTGCCGGTGAGTTTTGTGAGAAGCACAAAAATAGCAATATAATTGAACCAGTTCCCCATCTGGCTGATTACCCCGGCCAGCCAGAATCTCCTGAACGGACGATTGGTAGTAAAAAGAGTTTTATACGACTGGAATCGTCCAACAGCCAGAAAGGGTTTCGCCTGTTCCTCAGGCCCGGATATGTTAACTGCTTTCATAACTTTTTAATTTAACTCGATTCGGGTTATTTTCCCAACCGTTCTTACTGGTATAGCTTTTGTTTGACAAGGAGATTATTAATTCCGTAATATCATTTTGTCATGGGCAATTTTATTGTATCTTTATTCTGTCGAGGAAACTTTTTCAAAGGAGAGAATTATGTATAGGCCACTCGGAATGACCGTCAGCAGACATATCATGGATTTGCAACGCATGCATCCTGAAGCGACCGGTGACCTGTCCGGCTTGTTGAACGAGTTGATTGTAGCGGCCAAGACCATTTCAGCTGAAGTGAACATGGCGGGCCTTGCAGATGTTCTCGGCATGTCAGGGAAAACCAATATCCAGGGTGAAGAGGTCCAGAAGCTGGACGAATTCGCCAACAATACCATTAAGCGAAGAATGGCCCGGTGCGGGTATGTTTGCGTCATGACATCCGAGGAGGAAGATTCCATCATTCCGGTGGCTGAAGGCTATGAAGGCAAGTATACCCTTGCCTTTGATCCGCTTGATGGCTCATCAAATATTGATGTCAATGTCAGCATCGGCACAATATTTTCCATCCACCGCCGGAAATCGGATCAAGGGAAACCATCATTTGGCAGAAGGAGCACGGACATAGTAGAAGAGTGGCAACCGGCTGCGGGCAACCAGGGGTCAGAAGAGGATCTTTTGCAGAAGGGGTGCCACCAGGTGGCTGCCGGGTATATTATCTATGGCTCCAGCACGATGCTTGTTTTTACTACAGGTGAAGGGGTGCATGGCTTTACCCTGGATCCAAGTGTCGGGGAGTTTTATCTTTCCCACCCTGATATAAAAATACCTGAGAGGAGTATGTACTTCAGTGTGAATGAAGGGAATTACAGCTATTGGGATGAAAACATGCGTCGTTATATCAATTATCTCAAGGAGCAGGATAAAGAAAACGGCACGCCCTATAGTGCCAGATATATAGGATCTCTCGTGGCTGACTTTCATCGCAACCTGATTACAGGGGGTATATTCCTGTATCCGAAGGATAAGAAGAATCCTGACAAGCCCAGTGGCAAGCTGCGGTTGTTATATGAGGCAGCCCCCCTTGCCTATATAGTTGAACAGGC
>JAAXQI010000124.1 GCA_012974315.1 Desulfobacterales bacterium
AGATGTGTATAAGAGACAGATATATCACAAGGCGTGTCCGAAAGGGATAGTCTCAATGTATCCGTATTTTTTATTTATTAGACAAACAGGTTAATATTTGCATCCAGGCCAAAGTCGAGATAGTCGGCGGCACCACCAACTTTAACACCTTCGATAAGGTCATCCTTGGTTAAACCGGTCATTTCCAGGGTCGGGGTGCAGGCAACCATCTTGACATCCATTTCAAGGCATATTTCCAACAACTCAGGAACTGACGGCCAGTTAATCTTGCCCATCATTGATTTCATCATCATTGTACCAAGCGCTGTCATGCCCGGAAGCATACCGATGATGTTCGGCATGGGAACAGGTGAAGGCATGGCAGGGTTGGCAATGGGAGCTACTTGCAGTTTTGCATACTTATGCTTGTTGACGATATCAACACCATAAAAGGTGTAAAATATCATGCACTCCACATCCATGGCTGCAGCAGTGGAAGCAAGAATCAATGGCGGATATGCCATATCAAGTGTTCCCTTTGATGCAATGATTGCCATTCTTTTTGGTTTTTCTTCGCTCATCGTTTTCCTCCTGGGATTAATTGTATCTAAATTTTTGAATGTATTATTTAGGCTAATTGAGCCTTTACGGACTCCATTGAAGACCGCAGGGTTTCTAAAGCGCTTATAACGCCGGTACGCTGGATAGGATCTATATGATCAAGAAGCTGTTGGTGCAGGGTAAACATGAATTCCTCAATTTCTCTCACTTTCCGCTGCCCGACAGGGGTAAGGCTGATAAGCTTGACACGGGCATCGTTCGGGTCTTGTGATCTCTGTACAAGTCCTTTTTTAACAAGATTTTCAATTATGACGGTTGCCCTGCTTTTTGCCACATCCAGCAGTCCTGATATCTGGATGCCGGTCAGGTATTTATGACCCTCAAAGAGCATGAGGCACCTGAGTTCTGCCTGGGGCACCTTAAAGGCCTTCGCTTCAGTGGCGTAACGTTCCTTGCAGCAATTGTGCAGCTCACCGATGAGTTCCTGCAGCTTGTTGGCCTGGTATTCTAAAATGCGAACATCATTTGTTTGGTTGACATCGTTCATGATGTGAACTATATTAACGGAAGTTTTTGTTCTTTGTCAAGAAGAAAGTTAACAGTCGTATTTATCTGGTGTTAATCCTTATTTTCTCATGTTTTTCTAATATATTACAAATGGAAAAATAAAAAAATCAACTTCGGTAAAACTAGAGATAGTAATAATTAATTCCAGTAAAAAGTAAATCATATGAACTATTAAGTTTAAAATTAGTGGAGAAGAGTCATGGAACAAAAAAGTGTTGAGAATGGAGGATGGAGTCCATACCTGGCCGGAGGTCTTAGCGGACTGGTAATAATTGTTTCCGTCCTGTGGACCGGAAAGTTTTTTGGGGCATCCACATCGTTTGTGCGTTCAGTGGGAATGCTGGAAAACTATTTTGACCCCGAGCGTGTGGCCCAGCTAGATTATTTTGTCAGGTATCTCCCCAAATTTGACTGGCAGCTGTTGTTTGTAATCGGAATTTTTGTGGGTTCCCTTATAGCTTCACTTTCGTCAAATACTTTTAAGTGGCAGGGAGTGCCGGATATGTGGGCTGAACGGTTCGGGACCAATCCTGCACTGCGGGGAATTGTGGCATTTATTGGCGGAATTATTGCCATGTACGGTGCCAGGCTGGCAGGAGGCTGCCCGAGCGGCCATGGCCTTTCAGGAATAATTCAGCTTGCAGTAAGCGGGCTGATCGCCATGGTATTTTTCTTTGTCGGCGGCATCATTATGGCCCGGCTGGTCTATTGTGGAGGTAACTGCAAATGAGCGCTGAAATGATCTTTGGACTTATTACCGGTATATCCTTTGGCTTTTTGCTTCAAAAGGGAGGGGTGGTCAGATACGATAAACAGCTTGGAGCACTGCGCTTCAAGGACATGACCATTTTGAAATTCATGCTGTCTGCCATCATTGTGGGCATGGTGGGAATTCATTTTTTTGAGATTTTTGGTCTTGTGCAACTTTTATATAAACCAGTGGTGCTTGGCGAAAATATTGCCGGAGGACTGATTTTCGGTCTTGGATGGGGACTCCTGGGCTACTGCCCAGGCACCCAGGGCGGTGCACTCGGGGAAGGCCGCTGGGATTCCCTCTGGGGCATCCTTGGCATGATAGTCGGGGCCGGAGTGTATGCCGAAACCTATCCCCTTCTCATGGATAGGTTTCTCGATTGGGGAATTTCGGCTACCTTTCCCTGCCCCAGTTGCTTGGTTTAGACCGTTGGCTGGTTATTATAGTTTTTGTGACTGGTGTACTGGCCATGTTTCGCTGGTTCGAGAAAAAGGGCCTTTAGTAAATAATTTTATGTAACCAGGGGACAAATTTCAAATCTGTCTCCTTTTATTAAGCTATAGTACAGAAAAGCCTTTCCAGATTTGGAAAGGCTTTTTTTTATGGAAAATTTAAATATCTGCTGTGGTTTTAAGACCAGGAATAATCAATGCCATCCTGATTATGGAAAAAACGGGTTTTAAAAGCAAAGCGGGAATAATAAAAATATGAGTAGAAATACCTAATAAAAGTTGATTTTAAAAATACTCTTTTGTTAGTATGGTGTTTTCGCAAAATTACAGTAAAAACGCAGTGGCGTCCTCTCCCCCCTGTTCCCTTAACTCATTGGAGTCTGAAGAATGAAGATTACTATAAATGGAATGGAAATAATCGCCCAGGAGTCCATAACAATCCTTGAAGCGGCAAAGCAGGCGGGAATTTATATTCCCACTCTCTGTCATGTGAGGGGAAAGAATGCGGACAATCCTTGCGGACTTTGTGTTGTCGAGGTGGAAGGCTCTGAAACCCCGGTGCGTTCCTGTGACACAAATGTCCAGGAAGGGATGTGCATCAGCACGGACTCCGAGGCGATGAAGAAGCTGCGCAGTGAGCGGTTGGCCATTCTTGCTGAAACCCATTTCGGCGATTGCAAGGCTCCATGCAATCTGACCTGCCCGGGCCAGATCAATGTGCAGGGTTATATAGCCCATGTTGCTAAAGGTCAATACGAAGAGGCTCTGCGTCTGGTTATGGAACGCAATCCTTTTCCCTTTTCCGTGGGCAGGGTCTGTCCCCGTTTCTGTGAAACCAAATGTAGACGTGTGTTGGTGGAAGAGCCCATCGCAATCAATCATCTCAAGCGTTTTGTGGCTGACTGGTGCATGGCCAATAAAATTGATCTGAGAATCCCCAAAGACCTGGCCACCGGCAAAAAAGTGGCAGTAATTGGTGGTGGACCGGCAGGTTTGACAGGTGCCTATTTCCTGAGCAGGAAAGGACACGAGGTAACTGTCTACGAAGCTGCACCTAAGCTGGGCGGTATGCTGCGTTATGGTTTCCCGGAGTTTAAAATCCCCAAGGCTGTCCTGGATTATGAAATAAATACCCTTTTGCAGCTGGGGATTATTGTTCAGACCGGTCAGAAATGGGGTGTTGATTATACGCTGCAGGATCTCAAGGATTCCGGTTTTGATGCGATTCTTATTGCGATCGGCAATCCGGTGGACAAACTTCTGGAAATCCCGGGTGGATCTCTGTCCGGTGTTATGGGGTCTTCTGAATTTCTGAAAAAGATCACCACCGGCGAAGATGCTGACTATGGCAAACGGGCCGTTGTTCTCGGCGGCAACAATATCGCTGTGGAATCTGCCCGGGCACTCGTCAGGTCAGGCGTGGACGAGGTAACCATTATTTATCCACGGCCCAAAGAGGAAATGCCTGCCCACGAGCGAAATGTCAAGGATGCAGAAAGCGAGGGTGTCAAATTTTTGGATATGGCATCACCGGTAGAGATTGGTGCTGTGGATAGTGGGCTGGATATTGAACTGATCCGAATGGAACTTGGGGAACCTGATAAGCGGGGCAAACGCAATCCGGTGGAGATTTCCGGATCGAACATGCATCTGCAGGTTGATACAGTAGTCTATTCCATGGGGAAAATGGCCAGCAAAGATGGATTTGCCGGCGGTTCTCTTGAGGAATGCCTGGAGTTGACCCCGGCTGGAAACATTAAGTCGAATCCTCGTAACTTTCTAACTAATCTCGAAGGGATATATGCAGCCGGTGACGCGACCAGCGGGCCCCGTTCCGTCATCCAGGCAGTAGTTGGTGCCCGTAGATCGGCGGAAAATATTCATGTCCAGATCATGGGAGTGGAGAAAGAGGCAGGGGAAGGCCGCTTTAATTTTTCCCGCGGTAAATCCTTTAATGATGTCGTGCCTGAAACTTTTACAGGAATCAGTTCAGCACATCGGGGACAGATGCCCGAGCGCCAGCCGGAAAGCTCTATCTTGGACTTTGAAGAGGTTAAGCTCGGTTTTAACGAGGAAATGGCCAGAAAGGAGGCTGAACGCTGCCTTTCCTGCGGTTGTACTGCCTTTGACCGGTGCGATCTGAAGAGGCTTTCTATTGATAACGATATTAATCTCAACAAGACCGGCATGGGCAAAAAGCCTCTCTATGAAAAGGACGCATCCCATCCGGCAATAACCGTTGATCTTAACAAATGCATATTCTGCCAGCGCTGTATGAACTCCTGTGCCTATGATGCCCTGGAGCTTTCGGCTTCCGGCTTTGATGAGAAGGGCAGGGCTGAGGGAATTTCCCTGCTGTTTAACGGGAAATGTGTTTCCTGCGGCAAGTGCGTTGATAACTGTTCCACCGGTGCGCTCAACAAGAAGGAGCAGATCGTACCCATGGTTAACGAAGTTATAGAAGAGGTGCGGACTACCTGTCCCTATTGTGGAACAGGCTGTCAGCTCGAGCTTAAAGTAAAGGGAAATACTCTCATGGAGGTAACGGCCAATCCCGATCAGCTGCCCAATTACGGAGATCTTTGCGTCAAGGGACGATTCGGCCACTCTTTCCTCAGTCATCCGGACAGGCTCACAACTCCTCTGGTGCGTCGTCAAAAGGGTGGCGATCTGGAACCTGTAAGCTGGAATGAGGCCCTTGATTTTGTGGTCGATAAATTCCGCGACGTTCTTGCTGACAAGGGCCCGGATGCTTTGGCAGGTCTTTCTTCAGCACGCTGCACCACTGAAGAGAACTATGTCTTTCAGAAATTTTTCCGCCTGCAGATCGGCACTAATAATATAGACCATTGTGCCCGTTACTGACACAGTCCTACGGTGACCGGTCTGGTCACAGTGTTGGGTTCCGGTGCTATGAGTAACGACATTGCCGGTATTGCAGATATTGACGCAATGCTGGTTATCGGTTCGAACACCACTGAAACACACCCGGTAATCGGTTTGCGTATGCTGCAGGCAGCCAAAAAACACGGTACACAGATAATTGTTGCTGATCCCCGCCGTATCAAGCTTGCTGATCAAGCCAGGCTGTGGTTGTCCCAGAAGCCCGGTACGGATGCAGCGCTGATTAACGGGCTGTGCCATGTCATTATACGTGATAATCTCGTTGATCAGGACTTCGTAAAGGAAAGAACCGAGAATTTTGAAGTCTTTGCCAAAGCAGTTGTTGAATGTACTCCGGAATGGGCTGAAAAGATTACCGGGGTGCCGGCTGCGGATATCGAAAAGGCGGCAAAAATCTATGGATCCGCTGAACGGGCCGCTATCTATTATACAATGGGTATAACCCAGCATACCTCGGGAACTGACAATGTTAAATGCCTGGCCAATCTTGCGCTTATGACCGGTAATCTCGGGAAGCCCGGTACCGGCCTGAATCCGCTGCGCGGCCAGAATAATGTCCAGGGCGCCAGTGATATGGCATGTGCGCCTGTGTTTTTACCGGGGTATCAACGTGTTGATAATGATGAGGCCCGGCTCCGGTTTGAAAAATTGTGGGGAGGCCCTTTGCCAGCCAAGCCTGGCCTGGCTGCCACTGAAATGACCCAGGCAATGATTGACGGCTCCATTGATGCCATGTGGATCATGGGAGAGAATCCGGTTATGAGCGATCCGAATTCCAACCATGCCCGCAAGGCGTTTGAAAGCGTTAAATTTCTTGTGGTGCAGGATATTTTTCTCTCTGAAACTGCGGAACTTGCAGATGTGGTGCTGCCGGCAGCTGCTTACGCAGAAAAAGAGGGGACATTTACCAACACGGAGCGCAGGGTGCAGCGGGTCCGGCAGGCCCTGTTGCCGCCGAAAGGGGCCTGTGATGATTTGTCCATTATTCAGGCAATCTCCGATCGTATGGACCCAGACCGGGAAATCACATGGGCAAGCGATTTCCAGCCGGGGTCAGACAGAATGGATGTATCAAAGGCAGAGGAAGTTTTCAACGAAGTAGCGAGCGTCTGGCCGGCTATTGCAGGTATAAACTACAAGCGTCTTGAAGGAGACGGAATACAATGGCCCTGTCCTGCAGAAGATCATCCCGGCACGCCCGTACTGTTTGAGAATGGATTTCCCCGTGGTCTGGCCACCTTCACTCCTGTTACCTGGAGGGCTCCGGAGGAACTGACGGACGATGAATATCCATTTATTCTTACCACCGGCCGGGTACTTTATCAGTATCATACCGGTACCATGACCCGTCGGTCACAGGTGCTTGAGAACGCCGATCGTGGTCCTGTCGTTGAAATGAACCCCGAGGATGCCGAACGTTTAAAGATTAAAGACGGTGAGCAGGTTAATGTCGCGTCACGTCGCGGCACCATTACGCTTCCGGTTTTCGTAACGGATCGAATCAGCCCTGGAGTAACCTTCATTCCATTTCATTACAGGGAGGCTGCTGCCAATCTGCTTACCAATGATGCCCTTGATCCCGACTGCAAAATTCCGGAAGCCAAGGTATGTGCTGTAAAGGTGGAAAAAAAGGAATAGTTAAAAAAATGGAGCACAACCCTTTACAGGTTATGCTCCATTGAGTTTTTGTAAATTGCGGGGACAGATTTTAAATCTGTCCCCTTTTATTTCTGAGTTAGATCATACACAGGAACTTTCAGTTTTACGCAGAAGGTCCAGAGTCAGTTTCAGGAAATCCGCTTCTGTAACTATGCCGACCAGTTTCCCGTCAGACACTACAGGTAAACATCCATACTTGTGCGTCAGCAGCATGGTGATTGCCTTACAGACGTCTATTTCCGGATCAGCAGTAAGACAATCTGTTTTCATAATATTTATTATGTGAATATTACGGTCCAGATATTCCTGCTCTTCCTCATCGACATCTGCCAGATGAGAGATGGTCTGTGCCAGGAGGTCACGGTGCGTCATTAAACCGACAAAGGTGTTATCCGGTTCAACAATAGGCACATGGCGCACATGCTTGATGCGCATCAGGGAGCGGACCAACTCCAGGGTCTGGGTAGCATGCAGTACAAATACCTCGCTCGTCATTATGTCCTTTACTTTCAGCATACAAATCTCCTTTAAACAGGGTGAAAACAGGTCCTAATTAGTAACAGATAGCGTGAGTTGATAAGATGTAAGTAATAAACAAAAAATCGTAAAATCGCAGAAATTATTTGTTACGGTATAACTTAGTGAAGGAAGGCCGGGGCTGTCAATGAAAAACACGGATCTGTGGTTTAGAAAACCATTACTCGTAATGAGCCATATATCCGCCTGAAACCCCATTGTGTGAAAGGGGCAATCTGCCAGAGTTGGTATTTTCTGGCTCTGAAAGAACCGGCAGCGGTTGGCCAGTCAAGCAGATTATCCAGGGCCACATGATAATAAAGCCTGTGATAAAGGCGAAGGTTGCTGGTCTGGACCGCTCAATGGCATGGGTTTCAGGGATTATTCCGGCACTTTGGATCAGTCAAAAATTTGCATGAGATAATAATAGAGCCAGGCCCCGTATTCAGATAGTACCCAGCGAATTTGCCTGCCATTCTTCCACCAGGCTTCAGGGTTGAAGGGATCATTTTTGGCAGGGGCGACATATACCTTCAATTTCCCAGCATACATTTTACTCCAGATATGGCGCGCGCGGCGGCTATGGAATTTGCTGGTGGTGATGATGATATTTGAAATGCCGTTGTTGATGAGTATTTCTCCAACAATTTTCGCTTCGCTGACACTGTCATAAGCATCTTCAGCGCTGATCGCTATTATATGGTCTTTTGCGACTTTTTGATGGACCAGAACACCGATTGCTTCTGCATACCACTTGCAGGGCGGATCATATCCGCTGCTTTCCAGGCCGCGCAACGTATCTGTTTTCCTGTTGCCGTTGATGACGACCTTGTCGACCTTTACTGTCCTGTAAAGGTTTGCAGCCTCCATAAGCCGCGGGTAAATGTCGACTCCGGTATTGAGGACAACTGCTACTTCGGCTTTTGGGGGGATATCTTCCACAACAAGAATTGAGCCTATTCCTGTGAGGATTTTTCCATGGATTACTACCAGGAATGCAATTATCAGAACTAACAGAAAGATTTTGCGGAAATCAAATACCATGGCTCAATATACTAATTTTATGAATGAAACTCCCCGCAGCAAGCTACGGGGTATCTCAACAAAGGATATTTCCAATAATAACGCTGCAAGCAGCGGGGTATTTACCCTAAGAG
>JAAXQI010000128.1 GCA_012974315.1 Desulfobacterales bacterium
GTTCCCAATATCTTGTGAGAACCGTGCGCGATATCAAAGAAAAATATACTTGAGATACTGATAAGCAGCATCGTTACGAGACCAAAAAGTCGATCAACAACAACAGCACTGAATACTGTCACACTGCCTTTTGAGGCTTTATACAGATAATAAGCCTTTACCATTTCACCCCCTATGGAGGATGGCAGGACATTATTAAAGAACAGGGCTATCAGGTTGACATAATACGCTGAAGAAACAGGAAGTTTTGTACCGTGAACCTGAACAACAAAACGAAGTCGATAGGCAACGGCTAGTAAACCGGTAAAAAAGAAAAAGAGGGCTAATACAAAGTAAAACGGCTGGACTTCCTTTAAATACTGAAAAACAGTCGGAAGTTGTGCCCTGAAATAATAGAGGATACTTCCCATCAGGGCAAAGCTGACCATAAACCGTAGGAGGGTCAACCATACTTTTCTATTTATTGTCGGAGATAGTTGTTTCATTACATTCATTAAACAACAAGAGAGAGCCAGGTTGCCACGAACAGAGTAAGGCTAATCAGGCCATTTAAAGTAAAAAAGGATAACTGAATCTTCGAAAGGTCCCTGGGGGTCACAACAATATGCTGATAAAAAAGGGCTGCCCCGGTGAAAATAATACCTATATAATAAAAATAATTAAGTCCGGCAATTATCCCGGTTAGTACAAAAAGAGCAAAGGCTATGACGTGAAATAGTACGGCAATTCTAAAAGCATTCCTGCGGCCAAATCGGGATGGAAGAGAAAAAAGTCCTGACTGAGCATCAAAGTCTGCATCAAGGCAGGCATATACAGTATCAAAACCTGCAACCCAGAACAAGACCCCGGCAGATAAAACAAACGGATAATTTTGCAGTGTACCAGAAACAGCAACCCAGCCCCCAAGTGGTGAAAAAGCAAGAGCCACACCAAGGAAAACATGACAGAGCCAGGTAAAACGCTTTGTGAGTGAATAGAAAAGAGTGAGTGCCAGGGCAAAAGGAGAAAGTATCAGAGTGAGCTGGTTGAGGTTATAACAGGCAAAAAAGAAAACTGCACCCGCCAGGATAACCATAACCCATGCTTCTGAAAGTTTAACAGTTTTTGCCGGTAAAGCTCGGGAAGCTGTTCTTGGATTAGCCTCATCAAACTTACGGTCAACAATTCGATTAAAGCCCATGGCGCAAGTCCGGGCGCCAACCATTGCCAATACTATCCAAGCGAATGTTGCAGGACAGGGGACACCACGTGCCGAAAGAAAAGCTCCCATGAAGGCAAACGGCAGAGCAAATACCGTGTGCTCAAACTTGATCATTTCAAGCAATATGACAATTTTCTTCAACATTGATCTTTTGTATTCGCTTGATTGCTAAATACCCTGCCAGCGTTTTAACCCTTCAATCTCAAATCCCAGCATATCTGCCAGCCGCCCTGCAAAAAAGGTTGCCATTTCTTCAAGATTTTCCGGATGATGATAAAAAGAAGGCATGGGAGGGCACACTACAGCACCGGCATCGTGGACTTTTAGCATGTTTTCCATATGAATACGGTTAAATGGAGTTTCTCTGACAGCAAGCAACAGGGGTTTTTTCTCTTTCAACATTACATCTGCAGCACGGTGGACGAGATTTTTAACAATACCATTTGCAATTGCCCCAAGCGTTCCCATCGTGCAAGGCAAGACGAGCATCGCATCAAATTTGCTTGAACCGCTTGACATAGGTGCGGTAAAATCACCTTTTGCATGCCACTGTACGACATACTTATTTAAATCGTCTGGAGTAATGCCCAGTTCATGCTGCAGAACCAATCGGCCGGCATCAGATATAATGCCATGAATCTCCACATCCAAGTGCTGCATTAGCTTCAGAAATTGAACAGCATAAAGACTGCCACTCGCACCTGTTATTGCCAGGATAATTTTTTTTCTCATTTTATACCTATGTATAAGGTTACTATACCCATGGTCAAAGGACGACAATATTGCCTGGAAAATCCTGCCACCTTCATCATTGCAAGCAACTCTTCAGGCTCGTAAAACTTTGCAATTGAACTGGCAAGATATTCATAGGCCTCCTTATCACCGGAAACAAGCCCTGCAATCTTTGGCAACACCTTGTTCAAATAAAAATTATAAATCGGCTTAAAAAAAGGATTACGGGGTCGTGAAAACTCAAGGATCAGCAGTTTACCGCCCGGCTTCAATACACGCCACATTTCAACAAGTCCCTTTTCTGTCCGGGCCAGATTCCTCACCCCGAATGCAACCGTTACTCCCCAGAACTTTTCACTTGCCGCAGGTATTTCTTCACCATCACCACAGACTGCAGTAATTCTATCCCTGCGCTCATCGTCCGGCAATGTCTTTAGTCCACTAAGGAGCATATCTTCACAAAAATCTATTGCAACAACATTCCTGGCAGGAGCCTGTCGGGTCAACTCAAGTGACAAGGGAAGCGTTCCGGCACATAAATCAAGAATAGCGCCCTCCGGGAATTCTTTCAACTCACGGGTCGTCACCCAGCGCCAATAAAGATCCACCTTCATACTCAGGAGAGAGTTCAGGAAGTCGTAGTCCTTGCTGATGGAAGCAAATTTGTCCCGAACAAACCGCTTTTTTTCTTCAGCTGATTGTGTGGTTTCAACAGTCACAATTTATCCTTAAACCAGGTGGAAAAATTTAAGCGGAAGAGCCTCTGCAGCACCCTCCCCTCTTTCAATTAAGTATTCTATAAAACGAATCAGCCCTTTCTTTTTAAGAGGACTCAGATCATGCTCAATACCGCGCAGATATTCATAACAGGCTTCTGTATCCATTGAAACCCGTGGAGCAACTCTTTTGCTGATATTTTTCAAATCCCGTTTGCCCTCGTTTCTGCATCGAAGCAGTTCATGATGAATCTCCATGGCCACTTCCGGGTTGTTGTGACAGAATTCCTGCCGTATGGCCCAAATTGCAAAGACAAATGGCAATGAAGTTTTTTCATACCATATTTTGCTGAGATCAATCATATAAGGATACGTTTTGCCTTGCGCCAAGACCAGGGCCTCGTCGCCAATGGCAAGAACTGCCTGGATAGCATCATTTTTTTGCGCTTCTAAAACAGAGCCCATTTCATAATGAGGCATGACGTGATAAAATTTTTCCAAAATAATCTTAACAAGGCTCACAGATGTCTGGGATTGTTCGCTGAGGAGCACAGTTCTGTCCGCAAGCAGGTTAGGATCACATCGTGAAAAAAGAAAAACACTTCCCACCGGGCCCGAAGCGCTGATCGAGATATCATCAAGTAACAAATAATCCTGGGGGTGGGCTGCATACTCCTGTGAAGATACAAGCCCCATATCCAGTTGGTTTGTATGAAGCATCCTGTTTAAAACAGAAGGTGCAGCTTCGACTACATTCCATTCTGGCCGGTTAACTGTCCTTTGCCAGGAGTCATACAGCGGAGCTGTATTAATAAAGTTCACCATGCCAATACGCACTTTTGGTTTACTCAGCATAATATCAGCCTATTTTACCCATTCAACCTGCACAGACTCGCCTACGGTTGTCATATATTCAACTACATCTTGTCTTGAAGTTATATTATCCTGACAATCGACAGTCAGGATATGGGCCTGTTTTCCCGGGTCCAGCGTTCCCATTTCAGCATCAACTCCCCAGGCTTCAGCACCACCACGCGTAGCCATACTCAATACCGTTTCCGGTGAAAGCCCTGGATGATCTTCACGTAAAAGACTCATTTCTCGCCATATGCTCAATACAGCGTTACTGCCCTTACTGTCGGTTCCCAAAGCCGGAAGAATACCATGGGCAAGAAATTCTGTCACCGGAGCTTTACCTGAACCAAGAAATCGGTTACTGCCGGGACACAGACATATTTTCACCTTTCTTGAAGCAAGGATTTCTATTTCTTCATGGTCCACATGCACCACATGAACACAAAGTGTTCTATCATTTAAAACTCCAAGACTTTCCAGATAATGTACAGATCCCATTCCAGGAGCTGTGAAGCTGTTATCCCAACCACCACGTTCATGTAAAAATTCCAGGAAATGCCCGGTACCAGTTTGTAAAAATTCTACTTCCTGTCTTGACTCAGCTGCATGGATAGAAAACACATGACCCTGCCGGTCAGCCACATTTTTTATTTTCTGCATTAAAACAGGAGTTGTTGAGTACGGGGCATGAGCTGTACAGGAAATATTAAGGGAATCATCAGAAAACAACTTCTCAAGCCTTGCTAATGACTGTGCTTCAGATTCTTTTGTCATACCCAGGAGCTCAAGCAAAAAAAACACCTTTGCGCTTTGGCCCTGACCAATTAATCTACTTGCCAGGGAATTACCTATATCTCCAACAAATCCAACTCCTTCAGCAGACATAAATTCAAGAGCCCGCCTGGCATGGTTCAGGATTTGTTTTTCTGCATCAGGAGTAATTAGAGAGAAGGAATCACGTGCCTTTAATAGATCCCTGATCCACAGGGTGGGATCATGGGTATACGTTGATTGTTTCTTGCCAGGTTCAGCAAGATCAAGATAAGATAATTCAAGATGACAGTGACTGTTGATCAAGGCAGGGGCAAGCACCCTGCATTCATGCTCCTGGACAGGGAAACCACTAAACTCCTTAATTATGTCTTTATATTTTCCTACTGCCTGAATAAAACCCTTAGAAATAAATACTGCTCCATCCTCAATTATACCCCGGGTGTTTCCATATATCTCAGATGAAACATCCGCGACAACCCATGGTGCACGATGGATTATTGGCTGATTTTCTATTGCCGGATAAGGATGTTCTTGAGGGGTCATTGGTAATGAAAATTGAACACACTTTAATTTGATATATCTAATTAGTCTGCAGTCACAAAAGTATAATCCATGGTTCGCTGTTGAGGGACAAAACCTCCTCCTTCAACAAGAGTACGGATTTCTTTTTCAGTCAATCTGAAAGAAACGCCAGCTGCTGCAACAACGTTCTCTTCAATCATGGTGCTGCCAAAGTCATTGGCACCGAAAAAAAGTGAGACCTGAGCAATCTTCGGCCCCTGTGTTACCCAGGAAGCCTGAATATTGTCAACATTATCAAGCACGATTCTTGACCATGCCAGCATCTTCAAATAGGAGTGTGCCGTAGCTTTGTGTATTGCTGAATAAGCAGTATTGTCAGGTTGAAAAGGCCAGGGGATGAATGCAGTAAAGCCTCCGGTTTCATCCTGCAGGCTTCGGATGCGGACAAGATGCTCAAGCCGCTCCTCAAGGGTCTCAATATGACCAAACATCATGGTGGCTGTTGTTCTCATACCCTGTTGATGCGCCTGTCTCATTACATCAATCCACTCATCAGCAGAACATTTTCTCGGGGCAGCTTCCCCCCGAACACGATCGGAGAGAATCTCAGCACCACCGCCGGGTATGGAATCAAGGCCTGCTTTGCTGAGTCGCGCTATAACCTCAGCCACAGAAAGACCTGAGAGTTTGGCAAAATGACATATTTCCGGTGGTGAGAATCCGTGGATATGAATACCGGTCTTCTTGATGAATCGCAGCATTTCCTCATAAAATTCAAGCGGTTTGTCAGGATGAAGACCTCCCTGCAACAGAATTTGAGTTCCTCTCAATTGCTTGGTTTCAGCAATCTTCTCTTCAAGTTCCTCAAAGGAGAGGACCGTGCCTTCAGGATCTTCAGGGGTCTTGTAAAATGCACAGAATTTACAGGCTGAGATACAGATGTCAGTATAGTTTATGTTCCGATCAATAACATACGTGACAATGGGCTCCGGGTGCATTTTCCTGCGGATAAAATCTGCAAGGAAACCCAGATCATAAAAATTACCTTCCCGAAACAGGGTCAATGACTCTGTTTCAGTAATTCTTTCACTGTTAAGAACTTTCTGTTTTATTTCCTGTAAACTGCCCATTTTATTTCTCAAGCTGTAAAAATATCAAAGAGTCATCACAACGCCTTGAATATCTTTACCGTAACTTTATATGTACTGTATCAATAGGAATTTATAACGTTATAGAGGGTATCCCGTTCTATTGGGATACGTCCCGCTTCCCGGATCATCCGGAGAAGCTGTTCGCGTGACATGGCCTGCTCTGTTTCAGCACCTGCCATATGGGTGATAATTTCTTCTTTTACGGTACCGTCAACATCATCAGCACCATAGGAAAGTGCTATCTGGCTTAACTTCTGGCCAATCATTACCCAATAGGCTTTAATATGGGGAAAATTATCAAGAAAACAACGCGCTACGGCAATATTTTTCAGATCGTCAACTCCCGATGTTCTTGACATTTGAGACATTTTTGATAATTCAGTATTTTTGGGATGAAAAGAGAGTGGGATATATGCAAGAAACCCTTTTGTTTCATCCTGTGCTTTTCGCAACATATCAAGGTGCTCCAACCGCTCCTCAAGGGATTCAATATGGCCATAAAGCATTGTCGCATTTGTATGCAATCCAACCTTATGGGCGATTTTCGCCACCTCGATCCAGCCGCTTCCGGAAAGTTTCTTTTCGCAGGTAAGTTTCCTGATCCTCGGGCTGAAAACCTCAGCCCCCCCTCCGGGAATGGAGCCGAGCCCTTCCTTTTTTAGATCTTCAAGTACTCCTGCTATTCCCAATCCTGAAATTTCTGCAAAATGTGCAATCTCCACACAGGTAAAAGCCTGGATATGAACATCAGGTCTCTCTTCCTTTATGACTTTCAGTAAATCGGTGTAATACGAATAAGGCAGATCAGGATGAATGCCGCCTACCATATGAATCTCGGTGATAGGCTCGGATAATCTCTCCCGCACCTTTTGCCTCACATCTTCAACGGTCATCTCATAGGCAAGGGCAGAATCCTTATCCTTGCCAAAGGCACAGAATTTACAAAGGTTGGTGCAGATATTTGAGTAATTGATGTGTTGATTGTAGATAAAATACGCGTTATTAGCGTTTTTCCTTTCACGTACTATGTTGGCAAGGTAGCCAACGGCCAGAAGATCAGGACTTTGAAAGAGACGAATACCATCTTCGACACTTATTCGTTCACCGTCACGTATTTTTTCAAGAATATCGCCCAGTCCGGCATTTCGTACCAAAAAATCCATTATAATATAGGGGGTAGCGCACTCATATATTGCTCTTACTATACGTTGCGCTTAATCAAGAAAGTTTTTAAGTTTGTCTCTCCGACTTGAATGACGGAGCCTGTTAAGTGCCTTTTTTTCTATCTGCCTGATCCGTTCACGTGAAACATTGAAGCGCTTCCCAATCTCTTCCAGGGTATATTCTGCCTTTTCACCGATTCCGAAACGGAGACGAATGATTTTTTCTTCACGTTCACTCAGGGTGCATAGAATCTTCTTTACTCTGCTTGACAATTCCCGATTTTGCACAGCTTCATATGGAGATATGGATTCCTGATTTTCCAGAAAATCACCCAAAGTGCTGTCATCATCACCAATTGGCGTTTCCAAAGAGATCGGCTCTCTTGAGGCTTCAAGAATTGCCAGGATCTTATCCATAGGTAGTTCAGTTTGCTTGGCAATCTCTACCGGGGTTGGCTCACGTCCAAGCTCTTTTAAAAGAGAATAGAAGGCTTTGAAAAATTGACTCCGCAACTCAAGAAAATGGACAGGGAGCCTGATGGTCCTTGTTTTGTCTAAAATGGCCCGTGTAATTGCCTGTCTGATCCACCAACTTGCATAGGTGCTGAATTTATTGCCCTTGGTGTAATCAAAACGGAAGACGGCCCGCATGAGACCAAGATTACCTTCCTGTATGAGGTCTGCCAAGGTCAACCCTTGATGCATGTAACGTTTTGCTATACTGACAACCAACCTCAGGTTGGCCCGTATCATTTCATCCTTGGCAGCTTCAATAGAACGGACATATGCCTCGATCTTGGTATGCAACTCAAAAAGTTGTCTGATCTCGGGGCTTGCCTCTTTACATTGAGCAACCGAATCCTTCATAAAGTTAAGTTGCTGTTTTTTGGGTTTTAAGGTTGGATCTCTTTTTTCCCACAGATCAATACGATCCTTGAGGTTTTGCATTTCAAGCAAACCTGACTCATCATTACGAATAGCATTGATAATAGCATCAAAACCTTCACGAATCGTGCGGCTGTAAATTCCTTCCTCTTCGGGGGTTAAAAGCTCGAAACGACCCATTTCCCTGAGATACGTCGTGGTTGTCTCCTCAGGGTCATGGGGCTCTTCACCAGGGTCAGAAGATGATATGGAACCTGCCGAACCTTCTTTTGTTTTAGCAAGGGCTGCAGCCTCACTTTTTCTTTCGTCGTCCCATACTTCACCGGAAAGAGTTCTTTTGTGGCCCGGTTTTTCTTCAGATACAATCTCAATGTTGTTTTCTGCAAGAAAATCAAAAAGTTCTTCTATGATACTTGTTTCTTTTATATCGTCGGGAATAAGGTCGTTTAACAGAGTAAATGAAACACATCCTTCATTTTTACCTGCTCAATTCCGGTGAAAGAAGTTGAATCATGACATTAAAGACAGATCGGTCAATTGATTGTCCTCTACGGTCAAGTTT
>JAAXQI010000093.1 GCA_012974315.1 Desulfobacterales bacterium
GAATAAATTATTCCGTCTTTTCAATATATTATATCATAACTGTCCGACAGTTTTTCTGCCGACAACATATAACATATTAATATTATAATATTTATTTAGCAAATTCTTTGTTATCGATTTCAATTGCAGTTTTGGGTCATAATTCCGAAATTTTTCGGAAGGAGATGGCCCATGAACATTGGAAGAACTATATTCTCTCAGTTGATTGATTATTTACCCATGCATGAATTTCGACGATGCGTTGCCAGGTACAATGGAAATAAAAATGTAAGATCTTTTTCATGTTTGGACCAGTATCTGTGCATGGCTTTTGCCCAGTTAACATACAGAGAAAGTTTGCGCGACATAGAGTCTTGTTTACGAGCCATGCAGAGTAAACTTTACCACATGGGTGTAAGAGGTAAAATTTCTCGAAGTACTTTAGCAGATGCAAATGATAATAGAGACTGGCGCATTTATGCCGATTTTGCACAAGTATTAATTAGCACTGCCAGGAAATTATATCATGATGAAGAGTTCGGGGTGGAACTCGACAACACAGTTTATGCCCTTGATGCATCGACAATTGATCTCTGTCTTTCAGTGTTTCCATGGGCTAAATTTCGTAAAAGTAAGGCTGCTGTAAAACTGCATACACTGTTAGATTTGCGTGGGAATATTCCCTCATTTATATCAATCACAGATGGAAGAGTTCATGATGTAAATATTCTTGACGAGTTAATAACCGAGCCAGGATCATTTTATATAATGGATCGGGGGTACCTTGATTTTGCTCGTCTCTATGTTTTGGACCAGTGCTCGAGCTATTTCGTTATTCGTTCAAAAATCAATACTCAGTTCAAGAGGCTGTACTCAGGAAAAGTCGACAAGTCAACAGGACTGAGATGTGATCAAACAATCAAACTCATAGGCGTGAAAACAGCAAAGTCTTATCCTGATAAACTTCGCCGGGTCAAATATTTTGACGAGAAAACCGATAAGCGGTTCTCATTTTTAACAAATAACTTTATAGTTCCGCCCTTAACCATAGCTGAGCTTTATAGGTGCCGTTGGCAAGTGGAACTATTTTTTAAATGGATAAAGCAGCACCTACGTATAAAATCATTTTTTGGTACGAGTGAAAATGCGGTAAAGTCTCAAATTTGGATAGCCGTTTCTGTATATGTTTTGGTTGCGATTGTAAAAAAGCAGCTACTTTTATCGGATGTGAGTCTTTACACAATTTTACAGATTTTAAGCATCACCTTGTTTGAAAAAACGCCGTTATTACATGCGGTTACAGCAACAGATTACAGGAAACCACAGCGACATAACGATAACCAGTTAAAATTATTCAATTTTTAGCCGGACACTTATGAGTTAAGATATCTTCTCCAGGACGTGTATCCTACAATTGAAAATTCAATATCAACAGGATTTCCAGAACTTGTTGATGCAAAATGCAGAAAACCCGGAGGTACAGAAAATCATGGCTGCTACCGCAATTGATCTGCAACCCTACGCGTCCTTAAACGATGAGGATTGTGATAAACGCATCGTCCGTGCCAAACAGGCGCTCGGTGATCGAGTCGTCATTCTCGGCCATCATTACCAGCGCGATGAAATATTCAAGCACGCTGATTTCTCGGGTGACTCGCTGAAACTGTCGCGCCAGGCGGCCGATTCCAAAGCCGAATATATTGTTTTTTGTGGCGTGCACTTCATGGCTGAAGTGGCCGATATCATTTCGCGGCCTGAACAGGTCTCCATCTTGCCGGATCTGTCTGCTGGTTGCGCGATGGCCGACATGGCGGATCTCGAGCAGGTACAGCGCGCCTGGCGTGAGTTGAATTCGGTCCTCGACGCGGACGAAAGCATCACTCCAGTCACCTACATCAACTCGGCGGCCAATCTGAAAGCTTTTTGTGGTGAGCACGGCGGTATTGTCTGTACCTCCACCAATGCTCAAAACATTCTCGACTGGTCTTTCGAGCGGCGCGAAAAGGTTCTGTTTTTCCCGGATCAACACCTGGGCCGCAATACCGGTTACAAGATGGGAATCCCACTCGAAGAGATGGTGGTCTGGGACTATGACATGCCGATGGGTGGACTCAGCAAAGAACAGATTAAAAACGCGAAAATGATCCTGTGGAAGGGATTTTGTTCGGTGCACCAGATGTTCAAGCCGGAGCAGGTCGAAAACTTCAGGCGCGAATACCCCGATGGTTTCGTTATTTCACATCCGGAAGCGAGTTTTGAAGTATGCCAGATGTCGGATTTCGTCGGTTCCACTGAGTACATCATCAACACGATAAGCAATGCAGAACCTGACACCCAGTGGCTGGTAGGCACCGAATTGAATCTGGTCAATCGTCTGCATCAGACGCTCGCCAGTGAAAACAAGACGGTGCAATTCATGTCGCCGATGCTGTGCATGTGTTCCACCATGTTTCGTATCGATCCCCAGCATCTCGCCTGGGTGTTGGAGAACCTGGTCGAAGGTAATGTGGTCAACCAGATTTCCGTTCCGGTCAATGTTGCCAATCACGCCCGCGTGGCATTGCAGCGAATGCTCGAAATATAGGTAAAGCCTGTTTTTTAGCAGTAAAGTAA
>JAAXQI010000140.1 GCA_012974315.1 Desulfobacterales bacterium
ATGCAAATACTAAAAAATCTCTATTTTACGGCTCAAAGGATTAAACAATAGTTGACCGTTTATTCCAGATTTACTATAAGAATGTCCTTCAGCTGACGTTTCGCTTCTTTAGCCAGCGGAATTCTAAAATGTAATATTCATAAAAGTACCATCAATAAAGTACTTTCAGGTCTCAGGAGAAAAAAATGGAAAAACATGATAACGAGTTAATTCTTTGGTTTGAAGACATTGGAATTGAAGATGTACCAATGGTTGGCGGCAAAAATGCCTCACTTGGCGAAATGTATCAAAAACTCACCTCAAAGGGAGTGGCCGTTCCCCACGGGTTTGCCATTACCGCCTATGCTTACCAGTACCTACTCAAGGAGGCAGGTATTGAAGAGGCTATCAAAGACGCCCTTGCAGGCCTGGATACCCATGACCTGCGCAATCTGCAGAAGCGCGGAGAAAAGGCGCGAGATATTATTCGCAATGCTGAATTCCCTGATGACCTGCGTCAGGCAATTATCGAATCCTACAAGAAAATGGAAGCGGAATACGGTGTAGATGTTGATGTTGCCGTTCGTTCCTCAGCCACTGCCGAAGATCTTCCTGATGCCTCCTTTGCCGGCCAGCAGGAAACCTACCTCAATATCAGGGGTTATGATGTTCTTATTAATGCCTGCAAAAAATGCTTTGCCAGTCTTTTCACCAACCGCGCCATTTCATACCGTCACGACAAGGGCTTTGGCCAGTTTGATGTGTATCTTTCCATTGTGGTCCAAAAAATGGCCCGTTCAGACAAGGCCTCTTCCGGTGTTATCTTCTCCATTGACACAGAAAGCGGCTTCAAGGATGCAGTATTTCTGACAGGTGCCTGGGGCCTGGGTGAAACCGTAGTGCAGGGTGCTGTGAATCCTGATGAATATTATGTATTCAAACCTACTCTTAAACAGGGCAAGCGCCCAATTGTTGGCAAGAGGGCTGGCAGCAAAGAAATAAAGATGGTCTACGACAATGACCCGGATACTGAAGAACCTGTAAAAATTATTGCAACTACCCCTGAAGAACGCAACAGCTATGTGATCAGTGATGATGAAATTCTCAAACTTTCAGAATGGGCCTGTATCATAGAGGAACATTACGGCAAAGCCGTGGATATTGAATGGGCCAAAGATGGTGACGGGGTTAATGTGGGCACAGGCAAACTGTTCATTGTTCAAGCCAGACCTGAAACTGTTCATTCCCAGACCAAAGTAGGCCTGATGGAGACATATGTCCTCAAGGAAACCGGCAAAGTCCTTGTCGAAGGTTTGGCGGTCGGCACCAAGATCGGCCAGGGCGTAGCCAATGTCCTCAATGACGTGGAAGGCATCCATGACTTCAAGAAAGGCCAGGTTCTGGTCACAGATATGACTGATCCAGACTGGGAGCCGATCATGAAGATTGCCGGCGCTATTGTTACCAACCGCGGAGGGAGGACCTGTCATGCAGCTATCATCTCCCGCGAACTTGGCATCCCCTGTGTTATTGGTACCGGTACCGGTACCAAAGTTATCAAATCAGGCCAGGAAATCACAGTTTCTTCAGCAGAGGGTGAAACTGGATATATCTATTTAGGCCTCCTTGATTTTGAAATCCAGAAGGTTGACCTTGGCGAACTGCCTAAAACCAAGACCAAGATCATGATGAACCTGGCTATTCCTGAGAAGGCTTTCACCGAGTGCCAGATCCCCAATGATGGTGTGGGCCTTGCCCGGGAGGAGTTCATCATCAACTCCCATATAGGACTCCATCCCTTAGCCCTGTATAATTACGAAGAACTGAAAAAATCAAGCGATCCGGACAAACAGAAAATCGTCAAAAAGATCGACGAGACCACTGGAGCCTATGCTGACAAAAAGCAGTTCTTCATTGACAAGGTTGCCGAAGGAGTTGGCCGTATCGCTGCCGGTTTTTATCCCAATGATGTCATTGTCCGCCTCTCCGACTTCAAGAGCAACGAGTATGCCAACCTGGTCGGCGGCACCTTATACGAACCGGAAGAAGAAAATCCAATGATCGGCTGGCGCGGAGCTTCCCGTTATTATGATCCAAAATACCGGCCTGCCTTTGAACTTGAGTGTCAGGGGCTTTTGAAGGCCAGAAACGACATGGGCCTTACTAACATCAAGCTCATGGTACCTTTCTGCCGGACCCCGGATGAAGGCCGCAAGGTAATCCAGGTCATGAAAGAATGCGGTCTGGTGCAGGGTGAAAATGACCTGGAAGTGTATGTAATGTGTGAAATCCCGAGTAACGTTATCTGTGCCGACGCCTTTGCCGATATCTTTGACGGCTTTTCCATCGGCTCAAATGATCTCACCCAGTTGACCTATGGTCTTGATCGTGACTCCGGTCTTCTTGCCGGTATAGCTGATGAGCGAGATGATGCGGTGAAAGAAATGATCCGCATGGTTATTGCTACGGCCAAGCGTCGCGGCAAGAAAATCGGAATCTGTGGCCAGGGGCCATCTGATTTCCCCGAGTTTGCCACCTTCCTGGTTGAGCTTGGCATCGACTCCATGAGCCTTATCCCTGACACTGCCATCAAAACCAGGCTTGCAGTTGCTGCAAAAGAAAAAGAGATGGGAATCTCACCTGAATGATATAATTTGCAACATTTCAATAAAAAAGGAGAGCCACCTAACGGCTCTCCTTTTTTATTGTCTTTCTCCAAGTATGCTCAAGGCGGCAGCCCGAATTTCATTAATTGTTGCTGGTTTAGTCAAGTATTTGAGATCTTCATCCTCAAAAAAAGAGAGCCGTTCTGATGTAGGTGCTCCAGTAAAAAAAAGAAATCTTTTATGCAAATCCGGATACAACCCTTTTGCTTCATTGTAAAATTTTATTCCATTAACGATCGGCATTTCAATGGCTGAAACAATAAGACTATAATTCTGATCCTTCACTTTCTGCAGTCCATCTCTGCCGTTTCCTGCAATATCAATTTGTCCTTCCGGCTCTAAAATCGTCCTCAGTAACTTTGCAACTGAAGCATCATTGATGACAATCAATATTTTCCTTGTCTCATTTTCTGAAATTTCTCCCGGTGCACTGCCGCCTTTCATGTACTCACGAATTCGGTTGAGATGATGAATGTCATCTTCACAAAGTTCCTGGAGAATTTTCATGACATTTGAAGCAGAGGGCGATTCCATAACTCTCTGAAAATGCTGCTCACCTGCCGAACTCTCAATTTTTATAGCTATAGAAAAGGCTGTTTCACGGTCTGGTTTGATTTCTGCGAACTTCTCTTTTACAGAATTCAACCAGAGATTTGTATCAACAAGGACTTGGATGACATTGGGCAGGATTTCCCCGGGAAATTGATCCATGGGCATGAGAATATCTTTACCTGTTCTCAGGACTGAAGCGTGGTTTTTTTCCTCCCAGGCAAGAGTAGCCCAGAAATTAGCATCTTCGGGAATGGCCTCCGAGAAGATTAAATAGATTTCAGCAGCATTCAGTTCAAGCTGAATTGCCTCATCTATGAATTGTTCAAGAGCATATTTCATGGCATGCGACCATTATAAAATGGGTGCTCTCTAATACCACTTTCTACAAAAAAATACGCGCCGATTACAATGATTACCTGCTATGCCTTCTCCTCATGAAAAGCATCAACCTGCGACGTTTTGATATGAATATCACGCTGGGGGAACGGAATGGTAATACCCTGTTCATCAAAGGCATTGTATGCGGCTTTTAACAGATTATGCGTCTGTAACCCCTTATCCCTTGGATCTTTTACCCAGCAAAGCAGTTGAAAATTAACAGAAGAGTCGGCAAAAGTTCGTAGTCTGACCCTTGGTTCCGGATACTTTTCAATATTTTCATTGGCATTCGTAACAGCCAGCAAAATCTCTTCTACTTTCTCAAGATTGCTGCCATATGCAACCCCCACAGGAACCCTGATCCTGAACCTGGGAATCGGTGCACTCTCATTAATAATTTTTGAATTGGCCATTATGGAATTGGGGATATTAACAATAACATCGTCCCTTGTTTTTATGCGGGTAGACCGGATGCCTATCTCAACAACCTCGCCGCGCTCACCGGAGTCTAAAATAATATATTCACCCACCTTGTAGGTACGATCCATAAAAATGGAGATCCCGCCGAAAAAATTTGCCAGGGTGTCCTTTGCTGCAAGGGCCACAGCAATACCTGCTATGCCTGCCGAGGCAAAAAATGGCGTCAGGTCAACCTGCCATATGCCCAGAAGCCAGAGAAGACCGGCAACAAGCACGATTATCCTGATGACATTTTTCAACAGCATGAAGAGATCTTTGCTGATCTTGACCCTTTCGTGGGCCCGGGACATATAATATTCAGTCATCCAGTTGAAAATTCTGATCATGGCAAAAAGCCAGATGATCAAAATAATGCTCTCCGCAATTTGAGGCAGGACTGTTTCCCAGGGTTCCAGGAGAGATTGAATGGATAATGCATGCAGGACGCCAATCCAGAAAACAGTCCAGCAAATCGGAACATGGAGAAAATTGATCAGTTTATCATCAAAGGTAATCTTTGTTTTTGCGGCTAAAATTTTCAGCACACGGTCAATAAAGATATCTGCTCCCTTGGCCAGGATTGCATAGATAAATACAATGAAAAGCCGTTTGAGTATAATTATCTCATTAAAGATCGCAAACTGGTCAAAAAATGCGTTAAAATCCATGTCTCAGTCACTAATCATTTTTTTCTTCTTCAAGTTTTTTTGCTTCATCTATAAGCATTACTGGAATGTCATCCCGTATCTCGTACAACAATCGACAGGATGTGCAGACTAAACCATCCTTTTCTTCCGTCAACTCGACCGGTCCCTTGCACTTGGGACAGGCGAGAATATCGAGCAGTTCCTTACTGATCATTTCATATTCCTCTTAACGTATTAATAGAACTTCACTCTGTATCTTTCAATTCCATTGCGTCATTCTGAAACTGCATGTCATGAAGCATCTTGTAAACACCTCCCAGGGGCAGCAAGGTATCATGGGTCCCTTCTTCAACAATTTCACCAGCCTGGATGACAACAATACGATCAGCATTGCGGATAGTTGACAGACGATGTGCAATGACAATGGTTGTTCGGCTCTGCACAAGATTTTCAATGGCCTGCTGCACTTCATGTTCAGATTCAGTGTCAAGTGAGGATGTGGCCTCGTCCAGGATAAGAATGGGAGCATTTTTTAAAATAGCCCGAGCTATGGAAATCCTCTGCCGTTCTCCACCAGAGAGCCTTGCACCTGACTCGCCAATGACCGTATCAAATCCCTTTGGCATATTCTGAATAAAGCCGAGGGCATGAGCAGCACGTGCCGCATCTTTAATCTGCTCTTCACTCGCATCAAGGCTGCCATAGGCGATATTATTCCGCACAGTATCATTAAACAAAATGGTCTGCTGGGTGACAACCCCTACCTGATCACGCAGGGACTTAAAAGTAACATCCCTGATATCCGTGCCGTCAATTGTAAGAGAACCACTGCTCACATCATAGAATCTTGGTATCAGGTTAACCAGTGTAGACTTGCCGCCACCACTCGTACCAACCACAGCCAAAACCTCACCAGCTTTGACCTTTAAGTTTATACCCTTTAATACTTCTGTATCTTCATCATATTGGAATCTGGCATTTGTAAACTCAATTGCGTCCTTAATAAGAGGCAGCTCAATCGCATCTTTTTTTTCTGCCACATCAGATTGTATATCCAAAACATCAAAAACCCTCTCTGCTGCAGCAATGCCCTGCTGCAGAGAGTTGTTAATTGCACTGACCCCTTTAATAGGTTGATAAATCATAATCAGGGCGGTGAGAAAGGAAAAAAATGTCCCTGGAGTTGATTTGTCAGCAAGTACCTGGCTTCCGCCATACCAGACAACCAGAGAGATTCCTACTCCACCTAACACCTCCATCAGAGGGCTCGAAATTGCCCCAATCCTCGTATTCCGCATAACAATAGCAAAAAGCTCATCCAGAGTTTTTGCAAAGCGGCTCACCTCGTATTTTTCCATGCTGAAAGCCTTCACAATACGATTGCCGGTAATGGTCTCATAGAGGATATTTGAAACCTGGGCGGTTGTCTGCTGACTGCCTCTACTGAGCCGCCGGTGCCGTCTTCCAAAATTGACGATTGGATATATGACTAACGGCAGCGATATCATAGCAATCGAAGCCATACGCCAGTCCTGATAAAAAATGACTCCAATGAGAAAGATAACCTGGCAGGTGTCTTTCAGTATTCCCACAAGAACATTTGAAACGGCACCCTGTATCAGGTTTACGTCAGAGAGAATGCGGGAAATCAATTCACCGGTTGGTTTCTTTTGAAAAAAGGAAAGGGGAAGCGACTGGATATGGCTGTAAAGTAAATTCCGCAAATCCCGAATGATTGATTGACCCACCTTTTGCAAAAGATAATTATAACTGTATGAAAAGAGGCCCTTGACAAGAAATACCCCCATGATCACCAAAGGGATGAGCTTAAGCATAGTGCCGTCTTTATTGAAAAATATCTCATCCAGGAGTGGCTTGACCAGATATGCCTGTGCTCCGGCCATTGATGCCACAATAACCATGCAGACCATGGAAATCACGAGCCAACTCTTATATGGCTTAACGTATTGCAATAAGCGGGAAATTGTTCCTTGTTTTTTCATTCGTTCTCTATCTCAAATATAACTGCCAGTCAGCTTTATAATAAGCGGTTAATATACAAGCCTTTCTGTATTATTCAACACTCTATTGGGAGTCTGCTTATAGTCACGGCAGAACAACCGGGCAAGAAAAAGTTTTTAAAAACGCTGTAAGTTTCAAGCATACCGAGTGAAATTCATTGAGCTAATTTCTTCCTGATTTGAACAAGGGTAGCGCCCCACCCTCCTGCGTTTTCACCAGCAAGTTTAAATTCGATGACCTGCGGCAGCTTTTCAAGTATGGCATGGACTGTCCTGCGCAAATTACCTATACCCTTTCCATGAATTATCCGAACCTGAAAAATATCTGCTTTGCAGCACTCTTCCAAATAATCAGGAATGAGGAATTTGAGATCCTTTGGTGAAAAATTGTGCAGATCCAGGACTCCATCAATGGGCACCTGCACTACATCAGTATCTTTCATATGAAGCGAATCAACCATTTGACGTCATTCCCGCTATCCCACTAACATCTCCATTGCAAGCCTGGCAGTCCGTTTTGATGCACCAGGCTCTCCTAGTTGTTTACTAACATTAAACAACTCCTGTTTCATGGAATCTCTAGCCTCCTGGTTAAGAAGCAGTGGCAGGATTTCCCGATAGATATTTTCCGGAGTAGCTTCCTGTTGCAGAAGTTCAGTTACGACCTCTTTTTCGGCAACCAGATTGACCAGAGAGGCATACTCAGCTTTTATAAAAGGCTTGGCCAGGAAATGGGTCAACTTTGAAATCCGGTAGCACACAACCATTGGCACCTGTAATATCCCCAGTTCCATGGTGAGAGTGCCTGATGCCGCCATGGCAGCATCACAGGCAGCCATGGTTTCATAGCGGTTTTCTTTAATGATACGGATATCAAGCCTGTCATCCATAACGCCATGCTCATTCAGATCATCTTCTGTTAAAGTCGAGGCAAGGGGCAGCAGGAAAACACATTTTTTAATTTTTTCATTCAACAGTAAGGCTGTTTCCATGAATACCGGCAGGATCTTGGCAATCTCCTGCTTTCGGCTGCCTGGCATTATACCTATGATAGTTGCATCATGATCTATTCCATATTGGATTTTGAATTCATTTGATGTCAGAGTGGGTTGCACCTGATCAAGCAGTGGGTTTCCCACAAAATCAACTTCAAAACCATGACCCTTATAATACTTTTTTTCAAACGGAAGAATAACCGCCATGCGGTCCACATATTTTTTTATGCGGGTGATCCTCCCTTCACGCCAGGCCCAGATTTTAGGACTGATATAGTAAAGAACAGGTATATTGTATTTCTTTGCCCTTCGCGCCAGTTCCAGGTTAAATCCCGGGTAATCAATGAGTATAAGCAGATCCGGCCTGTTCATTTCAAACTGTTTTTCCAGGGTTTTCATTGCAGATCTTATATCTTTCAAGCGGCTTATCACCTCAATAATCCCCATAACCGCAAGGCGTGATATGTCATAGAGGATAGTAACCCCTGTCGCCGCCATTCCTGCACCACCGATACCTGACAATATCAAACTGGAGTCCAGCGCCAGAAGCTCCCTGGCCAGTACAGCTCCATGCAGGTCACCTGATGCTTCGCCTGCTACTATCATTACATGCTTAGCAGGGTTGGTTGTATCGGTGGAGTTTGACAGATGGGATAATGTCAAAAGAAAATACCTGATTTAAAGTAACTAAAGTTAAAAGTGAGCTAAAGTTATAAGTGACTAAAGTTAAAAGTGACTAAAGTTATAAG
>JAAXQI010000239.1 GCA_012974315.1 Desulfobacterales bacterium
TTCCTGGAAGTACAAAATGTACAATGGATATGTTGAGCTAGGTTTAAGCCTGCCAAAACTGTAGATGTTGGCAAGACATATTGAATCTCAGAAACGATTAATTGGGCAAATCCCCTATTTAATGAAACAAGCATTTTTCAAAACAACTCAAGTATTCAAAACTGTAGTGCCAATGCTTACAGGTGTCCTTCTACTTGTCAGCCTTCTGCATCAGTTTTTTAAAAACAATTATCAACATTGGTTCAGTGGAAATTTAATACTTGATCCACTTATAGGGGCGATAGCAGGTTCAATCTCTTTCGGCATGCCAGTAACAAGCTATGTGGTAGGAGGTGAACTATTACATGCTGGTGTTAGCCTTCTTGCCGTTACAGCATTCATCATGTCATGGACTACTGTTGGGTTAATTATGATTCCTCTAGAAGCTTCTGCCTTAGGGATACGCTTTGCTATTATACGAAACATCTTAAATTTTATTTTTGCCCTAATAGTTGCCATCTCAACAGTGTCTACTTTAAAGTTTTTATTTTGAAAGCTTAGAAGGAAATATATCTTGAGCAAAGTCAGCGGAAGGATAAAATTTCTTATTATTATTTTATTGGTTTATTTAATAGTTGGCTTAATAAACCCTACACTTTCCCTTAATGCTCTTCGCTATTTTGTGGGCATGCTCCCTAAAGTACTTCCTATTCTGACTCTTGTATTTATTCTTCTTTTTTTTACTAACATGTTATTAAGTCCATCGAAAATAAATAAGCATTTAGGAAAAAACTCTGGAGTTAAAGGTTGGCTCTATGCAATAGCTGGTGGCATTTTTATTTCTGGCCCTCCGTATATACTCTACCCTATGTTGGGGGAATTAAAAAAACACGGTGCAAGAAATGGATTACTTGCAGCAATGCTATACAATAGAAATGTTAAAATCTATTTTCTGCCTGCAATAATTTACTATTTCAATCTGCGTTATGCGGTTATTCTTTCAATCTACATAATTTTATTTTCAATACTGAATGGCATATTGCTCGAGTTTATTGTTAGTGAAAATGAGTAACTCTAAGCATTTTTCCACCTCTTCCCAAAAGTGCTACATTCATAACATATTCTTCACTGCCGACTTACGATAACTGCTATTCTATCAATCTACAGTCGTGAATGATTCCTAAAGTATCAAGATGTACGGTATACATGTTGAGTCTCTCCAGCCGGAGGGGCTTTTTTATGGCTTTTTGTGTGGGGAATAGTGTGGGGAATTAGAAATAGGCAAGAAAAAAGGGATTGCAGAAACTCCGCAACCCCTTGGTATTGTTGGGGTGAGCGATGGGACTTGAACCCACGACCTCCGAGGCCACAACCCGGTGCTACCAACCAACTGAGCTACGCTCACCATAAAGTAAGGCATCTCTTATAATAAATGGTCTTGATTTTAGCAAGACCTAAGTGGGTTTCCCTGGAATAGTTTCCGTATAAGATATTGCATAAAAACATGATGCTGGATACCAGTTGCCGGACCCTGCTATTCTAAAATTCTTTACCACAGTGCTGACATTTCTTCGACTGGGCTTTGATTATTTCAGAGCAGTCAGGACATTCTTTTTTGTAATTTTTCTTCAGCAACTTCTGGATGTCCAGATTCACCTTGTGTCCAAGGACCTCATTTTTGAAAGTATGATTTCGGATTGGGTCAACGCAGGAGAGGTCATTAATTTCTACCAGAAGGTCTGAAGCCCTTTCACGGTGCTTGCGGTTTGCCGCATCATCCAGGATCAGTAAAAGGATTGGTCCCAGGTTTTTTTCAGCCACACAAGTATCAAGCTGAGTCACAGCTTCTTTCTCATTGGTATAGCGTTCATCCTGCAGCTTGATGGACTCAGGGTCCATAATACAACCCTTCATGGCATCTTTGCTGCCGACCATCATCGGCGTGCCTTCTGTGTTGCCTGGCAGTAACATATATCTATAGGAAGCATGGTGACCGAATTGCAGTTCGATATGTTCCCAGCCGTTTACAAAAAGAGGACATTCATCATTGAGACAGATAAAATAGGCCTCAGTTCCCCAGCCCAGTCCGTCACCAACATGGACAGGCGGTACACTGCAGCAGTCAAGTTTCTCTTTGCAGTGAGGGCAGTAATGTGTTTCATCAAGGTAATTACAGGCATTCAAAATGGTTATCCTCCGAAGGAAGTACGTCAGTGAAGTTTATATAAAAACTACTTTGGCGTAGAAAGGGTTTGTTCTGCTCCAGCCTGGGGCAATGGCTGAGACACCTGTCAGGTATAAGATTTGCCGCCAAAAAGAATGAGTATGGGGATCAGGAGCAAAGTGAATATTATGAGAACAACTACCGGATGTTCGCTTTTCTTTTTTTCAGGATCTTTTTCCATAGACTTTAGAGTAAGCATGATAGAATAAAAGTCAATAAATGTGTCCGGCAAAGCCTATGATCGGATAATCTTGCCCAGGGTCTCGTCAACTGCCAGTGACTGCTTCATCCTTGCTTTGAGGAAATCATCGGTGAGGTATTGCCGATTTTCATCGATGATAGTACAGAGTTCATCAATTTTTCCGTCATTGGACATGTCCATGAGTTTGATCAGGTTTTCCGCAAAGCTTTTGACAATTTTACGGCCGTCACCTGTGGTGGCCATTATTTCTGCATAGGTCCTGGGATTCTGGGTATGAATCCGGGCCATGGCCAGAATTCCATATAATGAGGTGAGGGTAGAGTGGGTACCGATTTCATCCTGGGGGATTTCATTTTCCTTCAGGGTCATGGCAAGGGCCACGGAAACGGTAGTGGGCAGCTTCTGGCCAACACCCATGAGCAGGTCATGCTGGGATGGTCCGTCCTGGTTGATAAGGGCTCCGTGCTTGTAGAGAAAACCCTCAAATTCACTGCAAAGGAGTCCACTTCTTTTAGTCCGCACCACGGTAGCATTTTTGTCCTTCATATTTTTTGTCTGCGGCCCCCACAGATTATGGACCAACATTACCTCGACGCCCTGGCGGGTATTTTCCAGGGCTTCATCCAAAGCATTTTCTGCAACTCCTGCCATGATGATGAGTGCCTGTCCGTCTTTGAGGAGCGGACCGTACTGTTTAACTGCAGCAGCAGTTGCGCTTATAGGCACACAAATGACCACTACTTCAACCTGGGGGATCATATCCTCCGGTTTTAAATCACTGGTGCGACCTGTAAGCAGTGTACGGTATCCTTCACTTTTCAACCGTTTGGCAAACCATATACTCATATCTCCTGTGCCGATAAAGCCGAAAGAGGATATATGCTTGGTACGCATATCAACCCTTGGAAAGCTTCCAAGAACCTGGAAAGATCCGGGTTCCTGAATGATCTGCTCGCTGATGGATTTGACTGCATCAGCAAGGCTTGCGTCTTTTATATGACCTTCTGCTTCAATATAAATCTGCAGCTTCTGGGTTTTGATGTCGCTTTCTGTGCGCATGTCAATAAGGCTGATGCCCCGGCGGGTAAATTCCCCCAGGATATCGTAAAGGAGGCCAACCCGGTCGTTAAGGGGCAGGGTCAGAAGAGCTGTGGCATCATAACCGGTCGGTTTGGAAGGAGCAGAACTGATGACGGCAAAACGGGTCTGGTTATGGGGCGCCATCTCCCTTTCCCTGATTACCAGGCCGTTTGCTAATAAAGATTCCTCTGTAGCAACAAAGCCGTGATCTGATTTTTGCTGTTCTTTGGCATCATTTATAACCTGCTGCAGATCTGTTACCGTCAACTGCGGCAGCAGGGGATAGTTGCCTGTTATGTACTCTTCACATTGCCTGAAGCTGTTGCTCTTGCCAATGAGCATGGAAAGCTGGTGCGAGTCATCAATGGCCCCGAGTGAGAGATGGATAGGCAGAACCACATTATTTACCCAGTGCGCAGTGCTGAGTTTTTCCATAATACGGAAATACTCTATACTTTCTCCCTCCCTGGTATTGTAGACAGGGATCAAGGCAAAATCTGCCTCCTTTCCGGTAAACGCCTTTATGACTGATGATGTGTTCGGGTAAAGCTTTATTTCGGCGTCGGGATCAAACAGTCTGGCTGCCTGCCATGAGGATGATCCCTCAGGACCCGATGTAGCAATGGATTTCATGGGTATGTCCTTTATTTACTGTGATTCTCAGGTAATGCCTCTCAGTTTTCGTTACACATATTCGCATAAAATCTTTATACTTACTAACTTTATAGTTGTTCGTATAAAGTATTTTATACTTACTAACCTGATAGTTATTCGTATAAAACATTTATACTTACTATATAACCTTAACGGGATTCAATTCAAATCACGCATCATTACTGAGAAATTTATATATCTTTTCAATAAAAGCATGGCTGAGTTTCACAAAAAAGGATCTGTAGCAGAGTATCTTCAAGCCCTTAAAGCCTCTCCACGTTTAGGCCAGCAGGTCGTGCACCATGAAGTACTTGATGCAAGGCCTGCCCGTTTCGGCAAGAACAGGATTGATTGGCCAAAAGCCCTGGAAGGCGCCTGGAAACAGATGGGGATAGAGACGCTTTACCAGCATCAGGTATCTGCTACGGACGCGGTACGCAAAGGGGAGAATGTAATAGTATCGACGCCGACTGCCAGTGGTAAGAGTCTGATTTACAACCTGCCGGTTTTTGAGCAGATCATGGGATCACCTGACTCCACGGCTCTGTATCTTTTCCCTTTAAAGGCATTGGCCCAGGACCAACTGCGTTCCCTTCAGGAATTGTCATCCTTGCTGCCCGAAGAGTTAAGACCTGCTGCAGCAATCTACGACGGTGATACAAATGCTTACCAGCGGAAAAAACTTCGGGACCGTCCCCCGAACATACTCATTACCAACCCGGATATGCTGCACCTTTCCATGCTTGGCTATTACTCTGTCTGGGGTAATTATTTTGCCCGGTTGACCCATGTGATCCTGGATGAAGTTCATACGTACAGAGGAATTTTCGGCTCTCATATGGCCTGGGTATTGAGACGATTGAAACGCATTTGTGCCTATTACGGTTCCACACCCCGGTTTATTCTTTCGTCTGCCACTGTGGCAAATCCAGCCGAGTTGGCCCGGGATTTACTTGGAGAGAGGGCAACGGTTATCAGTAAATCAGGGGCACCACGGGCAAAACGTCATTTTATTTTTCTTAATCCCATTGACAGTGCGGCAACTGCTGCCAGTCTGTTAATTGAGTCCAGCCTGAAAAGAGGGCTGCGGACCATTGTCTACACCCAGTCCCGAAAGCTTACAGAGCTCGTTTCCATCTGGACACAGCAGCGCTTGGGGGTATTGGCAGACAAGCTCTGTTCCTACCGGGCAGGATATCTGCCAGAGGAGCGGCGGGAGATCGAGACCAGACTCTCAGAGGGGTCACTCCTTGGGGTTATTGCCACCAGTGCCCTTGAGCTTGGTATAGATATTGGTGATCTGGACATTTGCATTCTGGTTGGTTATCCGGGCACGGTGATGACAACCTGGCAGCGTGGGGGCAGGGTGGGGCGCAAGGAGAATGAATCGCTTATTATTCTGGTTGGACTGGAAGACAGCCTGGATCAGTACTTTATGCGCAATCCGAAGGATTTTTTTGATCGTGAGGTTGAAGCAACTGTTTTAAATCCCAGAAACAAAACCATTGTCAAGCTCCATCTGATTTGTGCCGCGGCAGAACAACCTATCAAGACAGATGAAGCACTTGTACAGGATACAGGTGTGCTGGAAGTGGTTGAGGAGCTTGTGTCCGAAGCCTCTCTTCTGTTGACAGCTGATGGGAATTACTGGGTCGGGGCCCGTAAATATCCACACCGGGAGGTGGATTTACGTGGAACAGGGCAAACATTTGTCATCCGCAATAATGCAGACGGCAGTGTTCTGGGTGGAATAGACTTTATGCGATGCTTTAAGGAATGCCATCCTGGCGCGGTATACCTGCATCGTGGCAAAACCTGGTTGATAAAGCATCTCGATCTGGAAACCCATGAGGTGACAGCTGTCAGAAAGAATGTCAATTATTTTACCAGGACCATGGGTAATAAGACCACGGAGATCCTCAAAACATACCAGACTAAAGAGCTGGAAAACTTTCGGGTTTCCTTTGGCTACCTCCGGGTTACCGATACGGTTACAGGCTTTCAGAGGCGGCTTGTGTCAGGGCAGAAGCAGATAAGCACTGAATCCCTTGATCTCCCGCCTTTAATCTTTGAAACGGAAGGGTTATGGATTGAGATACCGGAAGCAATCCAGAAGCGCATTGAACGGGAACAGTATCATTTTATGGGAGGGATTCATGCCCTGGAGCATGGTGCAATTTCAATATTTCCTTTACTGGTTCTCTGCGACCGGAATGATGTTGGTGGTATTGCTCATCCGTTCCATGAACAGCTTTTACAGGCAGCGGTCTTTATATATGACGGATATCCCGGTGGGGTTGGGCTGGCTCGCAAGGCCTTTGAGAAAATTGATGAACTGCTGCATCTGACGCAGAAAACAATAGGAGACTGTCCCTGTGAAAGTGGCTGCCCATCCTGTGTGCATTCTCCGAAATGCGGATCCGGAAACAGGCCGATAGACAAACAGTCTGCCCTGGAGATTCTTGCCGATTTATTGAGTGGTGAAATTGCAAATGAAACTGATAGTCATAAAATTACAGGCTCAACATCTGAAGAGTTTCGAGTATCCGGGCCTGAAAAAAAAATTGGAAAAATAAAACCACCAGCCCGTTATGGCGTATTTGATGTTGAGACCAGGAGGAGTGCTGCAGAGGTTGGAGGCTGGCATCATGCAGACAGGATGGGTATCAGTGTGGCGATTCTTTATGATTCAGCGGCTGATAATTTCAAAACATATCTGGAGAATGATATCCCTGACCTGATCAAGGATCTGCAGTCCTTTGAACTGGTTATCGGCTTTAACAACAAGCGGTTCGACAACCAGGTGCTTTCAGCATATTCGGAGTTTAATCTCGCATCCCTGCCGACATTGGATATTATGGAAGTCATAACAAACAGGCTCGGATACCGGTTGAGCCTTGACAGGTTGGCTGAGCATACGCTGGGAGTAAAAAAATCCGCCAATGGTCTGTTGGCATTACAGTGGTATAAAGAGGGCAGAATAGATGAAATAATAAGTTACTGTCGGCATGATGTCAAAATTACCAGGGATCTTTTCCTGTTCGGACTGGAAAATAGTTATCTGCTCTTTCAGAATAAGGCAGGTTCCATTGTTCGCTTACCGGTTGATTTTTCCGTTTACCTCTGAAAATAAAAAAAAGCCCTGCCTGTAATGTACAGGCAGGGCCTTTCGGCTTTATAGAAAAATTGGGACTTGTTGCTGTTTTTAAAGTGGATTGGCGGGCCAGACTAAAGAATTATGCATCCAGCCTGTGATTTCGTTTTTATAACGAACCTTCATCCAGTCGCCTTTCATTTCGAGCGGCTCAAATACCACCCCTTTTTTTACCGTGGCAATGATGGGGTCGGTGGTGGTTGAGCCTGAGCGCATATTGGCAGTTTCCACATTAACAATGACTGATTTTTTGCTTGTGACAAGGGTTTCGTAGATCCAGCCCTTATCGCCTTCAAAGTCAACAACGTTTACCCATTTCCCGTCACGTTTTATGACTTCGAGAGGAAAGCTCTCAAAAACCTGCCAGACTACCTTATTACTGGTGTTTGGACCAGAACGTATGTTTACGGCATCCTTCTTGACGCTGACATACTCGGCAGTATGGCCGGCAACAGAAAGTGACAGAATGAAAAGGGCAACAATACTTGTAAGAAAAATTTTGGGGAAAGTTCTTGTCTTCATAGTCAACTCTTTGTGAATTTTTTAATCTGTTAGATGAATCCGTTTAAGATTATCATTTTGAAAAATGATTTTGATTGCACAAATGTATAGCATCATAAGGTCGTCAAGTCAAATCAGTTCTTTAGTGAAAAAAGAGCACCGGTAAAGTTTATTTTTCGGGGTCCCGGCTGCAGATTGAAATTGGTCCGTAACTTGCTGATGTGCTTTCCCCTGTATTGTCTGTATCGGTCATAATGGCTATGGCACCAACACTTGGCGGCATTTTACCAAAGAAGCGGATGTAATCTTCATAAACATTTCTTGTTTCTGTAATCCATTTGCCTGTATTTGTCGGGCCGCTTTCCACACTTATCATAATATCGTTTGCTGTATAGGGATTTGGCACAGCCTGGTCTTTAGGCAGTTTGTTGGCCCAGATATAATTGATTGCCCTGGTGTTCCAAAAGAAAAAGGAGGGGAATACAACATAGATCCGTGCTCCATAATCATCGCCTGATTTTCGTGATGCATCACCGCTGGCAATGATATTGTCAACCTTCCAGTTCCAGGTGATATAGGCATACTTCTGAGGATCATACTCTATCTCGTAAAAGAGTCCTGATGCGGCATTGCTGCTGGTTGCCTTGATATATGGCTTCCCATCCTCTTCCACCCAGGTATATTCAGTTTTGCCTTTGAATGACTTGCTGACCCAGCCAGGTTTTATGCCATCTGCAAAATCATCAATAATTATCTCACAATTCGGGGGAATTCTGGAATCCTCCGCAAGAGAAACAGAAGGAATAGTTAAAAGCAGGAAAAGGAGCGTTATGGTTTTATTCATGGCTATGGATTGTTTTGATAATCAGCTTCATTCTTCAGGATTGGATTGAGAAACCAGGTGTATGAGGAATTCCTTGTTTCCTTTAGGGCCCAAGATGGGAGAAGGAGTAACACCGTGGCTTTCCAGTCCCAGCGTTTCACAAAAAATAATAATCTCATCTATTACCTCCTGGTGTAATTCAGGATCACGCACAACCCCTCCTTTACCAACCTTGCCGCGGCCCACCTCAAACTGTGGTTTTATAAGTGCAAGAATTGATATATTTTCGCGAAAGAGTGGCAATAGGGGTGGGATGAGAAGTTTGAGGGAAATAAAAGCCGCATCGATAACTGCAAAATCAATCGGTTCAGCAAAATCCTCCGCTGTAAGGTAACGGGCATTGGTACGCTCCATGACCACTATCCGGGGGTCCTGGCGCAATTCCCAGGCTAACTGGCCATAGCCCACATCAACACTATAGACTTTTTGAGCGCCATGCTGGAGCAGGCAATCGGTAAAGCCTCCTGTTGAAGCCCCTACATCAAGGCAGACAAGTCCAGCCGGTTCGATGTTGAAAAATTCCACTCCGGCCTCCAGTTTGTAGCCGCCTCTGCTTACATAGGGGCATGACTCTTTAACCTCTATGAGACAGGAATCTTCTACCATCGACCCAGCTTTATCCGCCAGCATGTTATTTACCAACACCTGGCCTGCTCCTATCAAAGCCTGGGCTTTCTGCCTGGTTGGGGCAAGTTTTCTTTCAAACAGCAGTTTGTCGAGACGGATTTTCATAGGAAAGGGTTCGTTATGTAGGTGATGTAAAATCTTTTCTTTTGTTTTTAGCGCAAAACTGCTAAGGCTTTGCATATTTTTAGAATAACTTTTTCAGCAAGGAAAAGATATTCTACAAAGAAGTTAATTTTAATTAATTAAATATACAATCAATCTTCAATCTTCTGTCTGTCTGTCAATCATCGACTGTTTCGTATGTTGATAATCATCGTTCGTTTTGTTGAACGATAATCATTAGCAGTTACTGTATGCGGATAATCTTTAATTTCTCAAATCTTCAATAATCTTATATATTCTTATCATGTCCAAGAGTACAATTAAAACCATTCTTTCCTATAAGATGCTTGCCATGTTTACACTCGGCTTCGCATCCGGTTTCCCATATTATGTAGTGCGTGATGTTCTTAAACTCTGGCTCACTGATGCCAATGTTGACCTTGGAACCATAGGTCTTTTTTCTGCTGTGGCCGTACCCTACACCTGGAAATTTTTCTGGTCGCCGGCAATGGACGGTGTTACTCCTCCTTTTCTCGGCAGGAGAAGGGGATGGATGCTCATGACCCAGGTTGGTCTGCTTTTCCTCATTGCTGCCATGGGGCAACTTGATCCGACAAAATCCCTGAAGATGATGGCTGTGGTAGCCTTATGCATTGCATTCTTCAGCGCGTCACAGGATATTGCCCTGGATGCTTTCCGCCGGGAATATTTAACAGATGAAGAACTTGGCCTTGGTACCGGCATCTGGATGAATTCCTGGCGTTTTGGCATGTTTGCTTCAACAGGTACCGCATTTCTCCTTGCTGATGATATAGGTTATCCGGCCGTGCACCTGGTTTTGAGCCTCATGATGGGTATCGGCATTATAACTACTCTTTTGGTGTCTGAACCGGATACAGGTGTTGCAGCACCGCAAACACTAAAAGAGGCGGTAGTTGAACCTTTCCGTGAGTTTTTCAACCGTGGTGGGGCCTGGTGGGTGCTTTCCTTCATCTTACTCTACAAGATAGGAGACAACATGGCCGGTGCCATGAACATCCCCTATATCATCAAGATGGGGTTCAGCAAGCAGGAGTATTTCATTATTGTTAAGGGCATTGGGATGTTTGCCCTGTTTGGTGGTGCCTTTCTGGGTGGAATCCTTATGATTCGGCTGGGGATTGCAAAGTCCCTCTGGATCTTCGGCATCCTCCAGGCAGTTTCAACCGCCTGCTTTGCACTCCTGGTAATCTTTGGGAAAAATCATGTGCTCCTCACCGGGATTGTGGCATTTGAATTTCTGGCGACAGGTCTGGGGCAGGCCGCTTATGCAACATATATGGCTTTGCAGACCAATAAGCGCTTTACCGCAACCCAGTATGCCATGATGACAAGTCTTATGGCAATTCCCGGCACAATTGCTGCAGCCATTACCGGTTATATGGTAGAATATATTGGTTGGAGCGGCTTTTATATTGCCTGTGCTCTGGTAGCACTACCAGGCATGCTCCTGCTTCTTCGAATTGCTCCCTGGGGTAGTAGCAATGAAGAGATTGATGCGAATACGAGGTCAGGTCGCTAACTTATTTCTGCAACCGTGGATATGGCAGACGGCTCAGGGACTCAGTTTACTTCTTTAGCGCCTCAAGCCTTGTTTTTGCAGAGTTCACTTCAGCACTTTTGGGATAGGAGTCAACAAGCTTATTGTATACTATGCGGGCTGTTTCCGGATCCCCTATTTTTTCAAATGAGAGTCCCTGTTTGTATAAAGATTTGGGTGCCAGGGAGTCCTGGGGGTGCTCCACTATTACCTTCTGAAATTCTAGGATCGCCAATTCATAATCCTTATCTTCGTAGAGACTTTGAGCAGCATAATAGCGTGCATTGACAGCCTGAGATCCAGTACGGTTTTTATCGAGATATTCTGCAAAAGAATTATAGGCATCCCGGTATTTTTTCTGTTTAAAAAGTGTCATACCCCGATCATATGAGGTTGCGGTAGCAGGTGGAGGTTGTACCGCTTTTGCAACTGGTTTGGACACAACTTTTTCGACTTCTTTTTCTTCTGCAGTACCGGTAATATTCTGGCTGCTGACATCAATTTTATAGGGTTCCGGCAGGATTTCCCTGGTCCTTCTGGTGCTTTTTTGCTTTTCAGCAGCTTCCCTTTCAGCGGCAAGCCGTGCTTTTCTCTCAGCCTCTCTTGCCCGTTGGGCTGCCTCCATGGCGCGTTTGGATGCTTCTTCGCTTATGGAATTCTTGATGGATTTAATCTCATTTTCGGCAAAGGCCAGCCGGTCATAGGCTTTGAGCAACTGCTCTTCGGTTAATGCAAGGCGATCCTTGAGAAGATTGATTTCTTCAGCGCTGTTTTTTTCGGATGTTTCTATCCGGGACAGAAGAAGTTTTTTCATCTCTTTGTTTTCTTCCTGTATCTGCTTGATGAGAAAATTGTTTTCTTCCAGTTCACTCTGCAGTCTCAGTATCTCGGATTGATGATAATCGAGGAGATCACCGGTTTCCGCCTGACGTTCACGCACCTCTTTTACTGTCTGCTTTTTCAGTTCACTGACTTCCTTATCAATGACTTCAACTCTGGAGTCCACTTTGCGCATTTGAACATTGGCGTAATCCATGTCTTTCTGTGTGGCGACACATTGGACCAACAGGGAAGATAAACCGAGAAGTACCAGGGAGTATAAAAAAGTTCGTTTCATGGATGACCTCATTACAATTATATTATGATTTACTGCATTCTTGTTGACCATTCCGGAGAAGACTGGTGGCCTTTAAGTCGGAACAGAGTGCGAAAGCCTGTGCCATTCTTGAATACCGTGCAGATATCCTTGTCATTGTCATGAAGGCGGCTTAAAACTATCTGCCGACCATCAGGTGACCACGATGGAGACTCATGATCATCATGGTACCATGTCAGTTGTAGCGGCATCCCACCTTCGGGCTTTATAATAAATACCTGGTAGCGGCCTTCATACAGGCCTGAATATGCAATCCATTCACCATCGGGTGACCAGCTCGGTTCCGTATTATCATTACCCTGAAAGGTAATACGTCTGACAGATTTTGTCTTTATATTCATTACATAAATTTGCGGATTACCGCTGCGGTCAGATACAAAGGCGATATGCTTGCCGTCCGGAGACCATGTTGGTGAAACGCTGATCCCGGTTTTTTTTGTCAGCCTGGAAATGATAGTTCCCTCTGGAGTGATAAGATAGAGGTCAGGATTGCCATCCATGCTTAGGGTTATGACCATGGTTTTTCCGTCAGGAGACCAGGCAGGGGCGAGGTTGAGACCGGGGCGCCGGGAAATGGCTTTGGTGGATTTGGCTTCTTGCCAGTCGGTAATATAGAGATTCGGATTGCCCGGATGATAGGAGGAATAGGTAAGCAGTTTGCCATCCGGTGAAAATTTTGGGGAAACGGCAAGATTCTTGTGCCTGGTTATCTGCTTGATGTTTTTTCCAAGTACATCTGCCACAAAAATTTCTTTGATGCCCTCTGATATATCTGAAGAAAAAGCTATATATGACATGCTGATTCCACGTTCACCGGTGAGTTGATAGATGACCTCATCACAGAATTTCAGCATTATTTTATCGCGTATATCCCAGGAGCCCTTGTAGCGCTTACCAACGAGTATTCTTCCCTCGTCGACATCAATTAGTTTGAATTCAAAAGATGTACTCTCCGCAGTAATTTCATACTCACCGATGATGGTGTAATCTACACCGAGATTGAGCCAGTCGGTATCTTTAGAGCCGTCATATTTTTCAGGTGGCACAACATTAATGAAGCCGTGGAATTCAAGTGCTTCTGTGAGCAGGGCTGCCATGTCCCTGTCGGTTTTGTCTATCTCGCCGGGCTTGTTTTTTTGGGATAAATAAGGGACGGCAAAAGGCACCTTGCGAAAGTCAGGAGAGGTTATGTCAAGATAGATTCTGGCCTGTGCCATGCCGGTGAAAAAAAAGTTCGCCAGCAGAGCAAATGTGATCACATATATTATTTTTCGAAAGTTCATAATTCAGCTATGATTAATTAATACAGTTCTCCGGGTTTAAACCGTAAACCGATTTCCAGGGTGCTTTCATTTAATTGATCAGGAAAGGAAGGCAATGGGGATGATTCTTTGATTGCCTTCAAAACAAACTGGTTGAAATAGATGTTAGCTGACTTTTTTTCAAAAAAACTATCTGTTACAACGCCATCCTTCCTGATTGTAATAACTAAAACTGCTTCAAGAGCATTATCCCAATTCTGCAGGTCTGGCAAGACCCAATGATCATGTATTTTCTGGTAAACTGCAGAATAGTACTGCTTCGTATAAAAATCCAGTTCAATGCCGGTAGATCCCTTGGGGCCTGAGACCCCAGCAGTTTTTGTTGTGGAACCGGTCTGTGCGGTTGTTACTTTTTCGCCTGTACCTGAAGTTGGACTGGGGGTGGTACTCTTCATTGAATCAGCAAGTTTGCTGACCGCATCTTTTGCGGACTGATCAGCCTCGGCCTGTGCATTTTTTGCTGCATTTTCAGCCCTGGTCTTTGCCTCTCTGGCATCAGCCCCGGCTTTTAATCGGTTCCTCATCTGGGAGAGTTTTGCTTTATCGAGCGCTTCTTCCTCTTTGGTTTTGCCTACTTTGACTTTTTGTTTGATCGGTTTTAAGGAGATGGGTTTGGCAATAGCGGTTTTAACAGGGGTCGCAACCTCGGGTTTTGAAGGTTGGATACTGACGGCAGGTTTCTTTACTTCCGGCTCAATCTGTCTGACAACTGGTTTTGCAGCCGGAGTTTTTGCAGCAGGCGGTGAAGTCTCTGCCACTTCAGTCGCGGTGAACAGGTTTACGGTGTAAATTTCCGGAAGTATGCTTGGCCGGTCGAAGAGGGTCGGTGCCAGCATGGCGATGATTACTACAATGATGTGTAGACCAATGGAGATGTTAAAGGGCTTTCGCCATTCGTCGGAAAGCATGTTGACTGGAGATAAAAAGCCGCCGGGCCCCAAAAGTCTCATGGATTATTTTTTTTGTCAGCTGGCTGGGTTATCATTCCAAGTTTGTCAAAACCGGAATCTTTAATGTCGGCCATGACTGAGACAACGAGGCCGTAGGGTACATTCTTGTCCGCTTTCAAAAATATCGGTTTTTCATGGTCATCTTTTGAAAGTGTACTTAACTGCTGTCGGAGCAGGGACTGATCCAGCTTAATCTTGTTAAAATAGATCTGGCCGTCCTTTTTGATTGTTACCAGGAGAGGCTCTTCTTTCTGCCGTAAAGGTTTCGCTGTGGTCTCAGGCAGATCGACATCAACGCCCTGGGTCATCATGGGGGCGGTTACCATGAATATGATCAGGAGCACAAGCATGACGTCGACAAGGGGCGTTACGTTGATTTCGGAAACCAGTCTTTTTGATCCGTTGGTATTACCGAATGCCATAGCTTTTTAGTCCTTTAAAAAAATTATACCTTTGATAACAGGTCCCGTTCCACCAGGTTCATAAAGTCAGCGGAAAATCCCTGCATATCATTTTCCAGATCAAAGAGTATGTTGGAATAATAATTGTAGAAGATGACAGCGGGAATTGCAACTGCAAGCCCCGCCGCAGTGGCAATCAGCGCCTCGGATATACCGGGGGCAACTACAGCAAGCGAGGCAGATCCGCGCATGCCTATATCGTGAAACGATGACATAATTCCCCATACTGTACCGAAAAGGCCAATAAAAGGAGTTGCGCTTCCGGTTGTTGCCAGAAAGGATAAATATCTGCCAAGTCGGCCCACCTGTTTGGTCTCAGCTTTACGTAGCGCTCTTTTCAGGTTATCCATTCCGGCCAATTTCATTTCCAAGGTTTCTTCAGAGCCCTGTTTAACTATCTTGCTGCGACCAAGTTTCTGCAACTCATTAAAGCCGAGGATGAATATGGATGCCTCGGGGCTGCTTGCTAATTCTTTGGCCACTTTATAAGCATCGGCAAGGTTCTTGCTCTTCCAGAAAGTATCGATAAAGAATGCTGTTTCAGCCCTGGCCTTTCTGTATGACAGATGTTTCATTATTATTATGGTCCAGGACACTAATGAAAAACCAAGAAGGAGAAGCATGACAAACGTCACCATTGGACCGGCAGTCATGATCATTTGATAAATGCTTAAATTCTGCACTGATATATTTCCTTTCTAAATCCCGTTTTTGGATTGAGGGTTATTATTGAATAGGGAAGGGTGGTCTCTTCCTTATAAAGCATTTTCAGTTATTGCAAGACGGACAATACTATATAATTTTTATGGTTCATGTCAACAGGATGACATATGGGAATCGCGATTTATTAAAGTTCTGAAATGCAGAGCCTGTCCAGCCATTTGGCAATGATTTCTTCATACATTGCAACCGGTGATTCCCGTTCGCACTCCGTGCAAACTATATGCGCCTTATGTCAGCGTCCTGTCAACCGTGCCTTATTGCCGCAATATATGCATTGCAGTTGAGGTTCCTGTGGATCAATTGCTGCATTGTCCGTTTTCCTATGCGGCTTCATGACCCATTTCCCGTGATCCTGGTTTCGGTAAGGGTGCAGCCGAAATCCACCTTCACAGCTATTTTGTCCCCAACAAGTACTTTTCCTTTAAAGAACCAGGCGTTGCCGATATTTTCATCCAGGGTAACATGCATTCTGATGGTATCGCCCGGGTTTACTTCTCTTTTGAATTTTGCTCCCTTGATCCGGGTGAGCACCGGTGCTTTCCTGCCTGCCTCTGTAGTTTGTCCTGACTCCTGCAGCATTCTGGCCATAAAAAGGGCACCTGTCTGAAAAACAGCCTCACAGAGCAGAACTCCCGGCATTATGGGATAACCGGGATAATGCCCCTGGAAAAAATCAAGGTCAGGTGAAATAAACTTTTCTGCAATAAGTGTCCTGGAATCATATGATATGACTGTATCAACCCAGAGGAAAGGGGGCCGGTGAGGAATTGCCTCATAAATATCCGGACTATAATCCACCTGTAATCTCCAGCACAGCACCGCTAATGTATGAAGCCTGCTCCCCGGCAAGAAAAAGCACTGCAGCCGCAACTTCTTCGGGTTTGCCGAAGCGCTTCAAGGGGACTATTTTTTTATATTGATCCAATTGATCAGCGGTGAGCCCTTCAAGCAGGTCGGTATCTATAAAGCCAGGTGAAATACAGTTAACTGTAATTTTGCGTTTTGCGGTCTCCTTGGACAAGGAGCGCATCATGCCTATCTGGCCTGCTTTGGAAGCGGCATAGTTGGTTTGTCCGGCAAATCCCATATGAGCCATGGGCGAAGTGATATGAATAATTCTGCCATATTTCTGTTTCATCATGAGAAGTACAGCCTGCTTGGACATATTAAATGTTCCGGTCAGGTTGACATCAATCACGCGGTGCCAGTCATCGGACTTCATCATTGCCAGTACGGCGTCTCTTCGAATCCCTGCATTATTTATCAGGATATCAATGGTGTCGAATTGCTGCTCGATTTCGTTGAAGAGTTTGAGAACTGAAGAGTCCTCGGATATGTCACACTGGTGTAAAAAGAGTTTGTTGTCCTGAAAGGATGGGCTTTTTTCCCATTCCAAGATGAAGGCGTCTGCTGCTTTGCGGTTGGAGCCGTAAACGCCGATCACAGTGGCGCCGGCTTCAAGAAAGGCCCTGGCTATCGCCTTGCCTATCCCCCGGGTAGCACCGGAGATTACGGCTTTTCTTCCCTGAAAGTCAGTCATGTCTGTTTCCTTAAGATACTTGTACTTTTTGGATGTATTAATAACTCGGAGAAGAATACTTGCATTAATGGAAGAATGTCAAAAGGTTGTTTATAAGCCTCTGATATAGCCATCAACATCATTTGCCACGATAACACCGTAATTAATGGCTCCCAGCCAGCCGGACATGATGATCCCCACAGAGCCAACATGAAAAAGACCGTGCACTGCCTTGAAAATGGACCGTGAAATGTCGAGGCCTTCAAATTTTGTACCGAATGAGGTCCCCTTGGTATGCAGGGTATAGCGATGGATAGTTTTCGGGGTCGCTGCTTCCAGCCAGTCTATTTTCTGCCGGACATCGGGAATATAGTGGTCAAGGTGATCAATGGTTCTTTCGATCATGGCCTGCTTTTCGGCTTCGTATTGACTATTGCTCAGTGTATCCCAATCGTCGAATTTACCGTTCATCGATGCAACCACTGTGTAGCGGTTATGGTCTGGCCTGGTTTTAGGATAATAGAGGGAAAATGTTCTGCTTTTGGTATGCATATCAAGCAGTTCATCCGATGAAAACTGTTTTGCCGTGGAAACAAAAAGCAGATCCCCGATGTCATCGATTTTTTCTTCCTTTTTAATACCGATATATACCTGACAGCTGGAGGTGTTAACTCTCACTGCTTTAACTTTATCCAGGAATTGTTCCGGAAATGCTTCTTTTCCTGCCAGGTCATTTATTGTATTGAGAATGCCGCTGTTTGAGACCACTGTGTCTGATTCGATAAAGCGGTCACCTACCTGGACACCTCTGACCCTGCCACCTTCGGTGACAATCCGGTCCACCCTGGAATTTTTGCAGATAGTGACCCCGTTTTTCACAAGTTCGTCGGTCATCATACCTATAAGGTAGTCTGTTCCACCCTTAAAAGTAAAAACACCCTTATTCATGAAATTTGAAAAAACGATACCGTAGGTGATGGCCGGATCCATCAGGGTGGAGCCGTTGGCATAGGTAATTGGTTCCATGAGCAACCGGTGGACATCGGCACGGCCGGGGAAGAATTTTTCAAACAGCTCAAGGGTTGTCATGCTTTGATCGTCATAAAAGTTCATGGCGGCAACTGTATTGAAAAAATCATCAATCGTAGCCTGGGAAATCTTGAACTTATTTATAAGGATATTGGTAAAGTCCTGGCGGTCAAATGTAGTGGTAAGGGAAAATTGCGGATTGTCAAAACAGATTTTTTTCAGCTGGACAATGGAATTCATTATCTCCCGGTTCCAGTATTTACGGCATGTTTTAACCATGCCGTGGGGGAAACCGTGCAGCGAGACATCAAAAATATGACCTTTGCGTTTAAACCAGGTTGCCAGACCACCCAGCTGATGGTGATGCTCAAGCAGAAGAACAGAGTGGCCGCTTCTGGCAAGACGGTTTGCTGAGGTAAGGCCCCCAAGGCCTGAACCTATTACAATGACGTTGTAGCGCTCACCGGCGCCATTAATGGATTTGTGCAGCATAACGTGTTATTGAAATTTAAAGGTGCAATTAAATCTTATTGAGTATGTGTTGGTTTACCATTGTTACTCCGCTGAGCATCGAACCGACTATACCCAGATAGCCCTGGTCGGTTCCGGCAATATAAAGGTTCTCAAAGTTTGTTTTACCGTCCTTTATTTTTTCCGGACTGCCGTAAACTGCTCCCTGTGTCCTTGAAGTATACCTTTCAACTGTCACAGGTGTAAAGGAGTCTTCATATACAATGTTTTCACTGTAATTCCCAACAATTTTGCCAATAACTTTTTTAGACTTCTCCACCCAGTGTGTTTTCATGGCAGGATAAAGTGTTTTGTCATCATCATTAAATGCATGACGCCATTTGTCATAATTGGCCAGATGGGTGACCCGGAGTTGGATGGTATCGTCTTCTTTGTTTCCCTGAAAGTTGCCGGGGAAGCAAATTACACCGCTGCCAAGATCAACTGCTTCAGCAGGACGATGATAGGAAAACTTTTCAGAAAGATTAAAGAAAATAATGGTTCGGTCCTTCGGAAGATTCCCGCATGCAGATTTATCCAGAAGGTAGATTGATTCAATGAAGCTCAAGCGACCTGAAATTTGATTCACATCTGACTGTGAAAATGTTGCAGCTGTATCAGGGGAGGGGAAAAGTTTTTTAGTTTCCGGTACGCCTGCTGTGGATATAAGACTCTCACAGAGGATAACTTCACCCGATGCGGTGCGCACCCCCGAGACCTTGCTGTTTTCCGTCAGAATTTCTGTAACCCCGGCAGTAAGCTCAATCTCACCGCCGAAACTCCTGTAATGATCCAGGAGAAGGTCGAGGAGATCCTTGATGGTGCCTTCCGGCCGGAAAAAACCTTCCTGGAAAATAGCACGAAAGAGTATGACAAATTGGCTGAGGTCCATGTCATCTTCCTGGCTGGCACCATAGAACATGAGAGGACAGAAGAGCATTTCGACAAGTAATTTGTCTTGCAGAAAAGAGGAAACAAATTGGCGTGCCGAGATTTTGGGGCGCGGGATAAAAGGATCATACTGGTCAAGCTTTGAAACCATTTCTGCAAACGGTTTTGCAGAATCAGGAAAGCGTGTTGCCAGCTGCTCCTGCAGCAGGGTGAAGTCATTTGAAAAACAGAGGCTTGCCCTGTCTGGAAAGAGTATTTCCGAAGAGTACTGCTCATGAAGTACAAAGTTTCGCCGGGGAATTTTTAATTGCCGCAGCAGGCGGTTTAATGGGGCATGCTTATCTTCAGGTGGGGCGAAGTTGCTGACGGCATGCAAGCCGGTTTCAAACAGTTTGCCCTTGCGGTAATAATATGAGTTGAGGCCGCCTATTTTAGAGTGTTTTTCCAGGATGAGGACTTTTTGACCAAAACGGGCGAAGCGAATAGCGGCTGCCAATCCTGACAGGCCGCCGCCAATGATCAATAGGGGATACTTTCTCACCGGGCATTATTAAGCGGCTTCAAGGCGGGGCATGAGATAGCTGACACAACTGTCCAGGGTGGCGAGATGGGGGTAGTCCGCCTCGGGAATTTGAATCTGATAGCGTTTGCGGAGTTCCATGACTATGTCAAGGAAATCCATGGAGTCAAGGTCCAACTGATCCCGTAATGCTTCATCGGGTTTCAGATCTGTAAAGTCCGCTTCATCATCAATATCCTGGATAATTTCCAGGATAACATTTTTAATTTCATCAATTGTCATTGAATGTTTCTCCTTAAGAATCAAGTACTATATATGAATAATTTTAATCTTTCAATTGAATCTTGGGTAAAATTTAAATTTCAGTCTTTTTACCCAATTTATTTATCAGGTGGAAGTCATTTTTTTAACAATGACAACCGAGTTTATGCCGACCATGCCAAAAGAATTGTTCAATATTGTGTTGATTTTTTCAAGTCTCCTGGGCTCGTTTGCAACTAAATTATCAAATGCACATTCAGGGTCAAGTGAGTCTATATTAATTGTTGGATGCACCTGATTGTCCTCGAAGGATAGCAGGTTGCCGGCCAGTTCAAGTACTCCCGCCGCCCCCATGGCATGACCGATGATGCTCTTGGTATTATTAATGTATGTATCAGGACAATTTTGAAAGAGGCTGCGTATGGCGTTGCATTCTTCTATATCACCCTGTTTGGTTCCGGTGGCATGGGTGTTGATGATATGGATATCTTTTGGCGCCAGGCCAGCCCGATCCAGGGCCAACTGCATGCATTCAGCCTGTCTTGGGCCATAGGGAAGAACAAAATCCCTGGCATCTGAGTTCATGGCATATCCGACGAGTTCGCCATAAATCTTGGCATTTCTGGCAAGGGCCTTATCAAGTCTTTCCAGGACAAATAAACAGGCCCCCTCAGAGACCACGATACCGTTGCGCTGCATGTCAAATGGCCTGCAGGCCTTGGTGGGGTCCTGATGCATGGCAAGGGCACCTTCCGCCTTGAAGCTTGCAAAAATTCCAAAAGAACCTGTGCTTTCAGAGATACCCCCGGCAAGAGCCAGATCGACCTCACCGAGTTTGAGCATTTGTGCTCCCTGGATTAATGCTGCATTGCCGGCAGCACAGGCACCCCCAATGGAGTAATGGGGTCCGGTGATACCAAGGTTCATGGTAATTTCGCCGGCCGGGTTGTTAAGAACAGTGCGGGGATTATGGTGATGGCTCCAGAAGTCAGTATTGTACCCAAACTGGCTGAGATTATATATCTCGTTTTCCGTTTCAACGGTGCCGTGTTCAGTCAGCCCGATGTAAACACCTGTTCTTTTTTGTTCGTACTGTGAAAAATCAGCAAGACCTGCGTCATGCAGGGCTTCGTTGGCAACATACACACCCAGACATCCTGCCCTGGTGCCTCGTTTGTTTTCTTTTTTCTTGCGATATTTTGTTTCAGGGAACGTACATATTCCCGCAGGAACTTTGCCAATAAAGCGAAGGTCAATTTCTCCGACACCACTTTTGCCTGCCAGGAGATTGCTGCGGTAATCCTGGAGATTATCTGCATTGGGGGCTGCAAGACCAACACCGGTAATGACTATTCTCTGCTCGTCTGATAATTGTGGCATAATTATGATAACTGTAGGCCGCCTGGAATAATCTGAGAATGAGGTTCCCGGGGCAGGTTGTTGGGCTTTTTGAATCTAGGTATGAATGTTTCTGCTAGTTTTTATAGTAGTGAACCTTGTCCAATGCAAACCTTATGATTAGTTTCTTTCATTGCAATTTGATATATAATGATACTTTATTACTTGCAATCCTTGATTGCTGTCTCTTATACACATCT
>JAAXQI010000133.1 GCA_012974315.1 Desulfobacterales bacterium
GATCAAAAACAAGGGGAAATAGTCTGCTGCAAAAGAAATATAGCGAACCTGCGGGAGGAGAACCCTGCGGAGGAACAGGTAGGTAACGGCACCAACAAAAATAAGATCGGTTTGGTATATAACCGGTACACCGAGCTGTAACAGACCATCAAAAAACTCAAGGGTGCCTACAAATCCTGGAACAGGATTGAGAAACAGACGCAAATGCCGCAGGACAATAAGCAGAAAACAGTAATGGAATGCCAGGCCAACGAGCCAGAGCCATTTGCTGGAACCATATACCAGCTTCGGGCCGTCATGGATCTCCGCCGTGGTGTTTTTGAACAGCGAGCGAAAGGCGAATACTTCCAGCGCCATCCTGCCGACCACCTGCCAGAAGGTAGCAGGACAGTCAAGCTTATCCTGTTTTATCCAGTCCAGCGACTTTCCCTGACCGCTGGTCGTAGGAATCCGGAAAGGAACCGGAGACTTGGCCCAGTCAACTACCCGGTAGATGAAACCACCGAGAAATATTGCAAAGGCCAAATAAGGGAACACCACCCCGAATAAAGGATCCAGTCCTACCAAAGAACCTAGCCATGCTATGGCTATCAGGGCAATAACTGCAAGGATTGCGTGCTTCATTTATCGTTACCTCGCTTCAGATTAATCTGTTGTTTTGATTGTTATCTGCCAACTCAGCTTGATCTCTTTTGAGCATCGCCGAAGCACACTTGGTGCCATCGGTCAATGCAGATCTTCCGCTTAACACTTCGTTTACTCTGATCTGGTGCAAACGCTCCCGGCAATCCATATAAATATCAAAAGCCATGAGCGCAATTTTATCGGTCCTGGGGTCAAGTACTGATAAAAGACTTAAAACCTCTTCTCTGTTCTTTTCCTTGGCCAGCTCTTCCCGTACAATATCCTTAATAAAATAGACAAAAGAAATAGCCGCTGATGGAGTAAACTCCTGAACAGCACGAATCTTGATTATATCTTCAAGAGGTTTAACAGCTTCGGAAAGCTCTCTTTCTTCAACCAGAATTGTAAAAAGTTTCTGCAGCCCGTCGGAAACGGTAGAACCAATTGGGTTTGCAAAGGGATTCTTCTGTTTCTTAAAAAATTCAGACGACCCGTATGTGTCCAGTACCCGATCAATCCACTTCTGGACAATCACCTTCTTTTTTAAGGCTAACAAAGTTTCTATACTCATCTCTACCTATGTAGCAGTGCTGGTTTTACAGCACCAAATGATTGAATGGTCATTCATAAATAATTAGCCGATGTCCTATCATGTTTAAAATGATTTATCAACAAGAAAAAACATCCTTGCTGTAAATTTTAATTTTTTTTCAAAGGGACACCAACAAGAGAAACTGGACGATTCTTATGAAGGCAGAAGGGATAAAGCCTAGCCACATTGTGACAGTGGCATCTTTGGCAGTTTAAAAAAATTAATGCATTGAGCCAGGACCAGCCTGGAGTCTTTCCTTGAGCATGGTGTTGCGTTGCACCACCCTGGCGTTGCGAATGGCAATACTTATTGCCTTTTTGCTTCCCACCAGAATAACAAGATTTTTCCCACGTGTGACCGCAGTATAAATAAGATTTCTTTGCAAGAGGGGATAGTGGGTGGTGTGTAAAGGGATAATGACGCAGGGGAATTCCGACCCCTGGGATTTATGTACTGTTATAGCATAGGCCAGGACAACCTCCCCCAGATCTGCGGTTTCATAGAGCACCTTCCTGCCCTCAAAACTTACCTCCAGCGTCCTTTCCTCGCTGTCTACAGAGGAGACAATGCCCAAATCACCGTTAAAAACTTCCTTGTCATAGTTATTGCGGATCTGCATGACCTTGTCGCCTACCTCCATACGACCCTCGCGTCCATCCCGTGAATGTTTCGGATTTAAGGTCTCCTGGAGGCGGGAATTCAAATTCTCTGTACCTATGAGACCCTTGCGCATTGGGGTCAAGACCTGTATATCCCGGACCGGATCAAAGCCATAACGTTTTTTCAATCTGCTGCTGCAGAGGCTTAGTATCTCCTTTTCAATATCCTCCGCTTCATCCCTGAAGATACAATAAAAATCCTTCTCACCCTCATAAGCTGGCAGAAGTTCCAAAAATTCACCATTGTTTATGCGGGATGCGTTGAGACTGATCAGGCTCCCTTTTTCCTGCCGAAAAACAGTCTGCAGGCGGGTTACAGAAATCAGACCAGAAGCAATGATATCTTTGAGTACATTGCCCGGGCCAACCGACGGCAGCTGATCAATATCTCCAACCAGCACCAGGGCTGCATTGTCAGCGATTGCCTTGAGCAGGGAGTTGGTCAGGGTGATATCCATCATTGATGATTCGTCGATGATTACCATATCCGCTTTAAGCGGATTATCCCTGTTCCTTTTAAAATTTCGTATTGAACCATCATACTCCAAAAGCCTGTGGATGGTTTTTGCCTCTCTGCCACTGGCCTCGGTAAGCCTTTTTGCAGCACGCCCTGTTGGTGCTGCCAGTTTCGCCACAATACCGTTCTGTTCCAAAATAAGGAGAAGCCCCCTCAGGATAGTACTTTTTCCTGTTCCCGGGCCACCGGTAATAACTGACACCTTCTGGCGCAGCCCCATTTTTATGGCCTCAGCCTGTTCTGGCGCCAGGTCCAGTTGCAGTTTGTTACTGGCCCAGTCGACAGCCTGGTCAACATTTTGAATGTTATGGCGCGGCCTGCCTGTCGAGAGCTCCATCAACTTTGCTGCTGCCCCTTTTTCAGCAAAGAAGATTGGTGGCAGAGCAATGTTCTCCCCTTCAACTGCTATTTTATCATCTGCCTCCAGACTTTTTAACTGCTCTTCAATCAGATCATGATCAGAGTAAAGATTTTCATGTTCTGGAAATTGTTCCGATTTACCTGATAGCTTGAGCAGGTACGTTGCCTGCTCAACCAATTTTTCTTTGGGCATAAAGCAGTGACCTGCACCTGCAGACTCGTCCAGGGCAAAAAGCAGACCAGCCCTGGCGCGCCGGGGGTCATTTGCCGGGACCCCCAGCGAGAGGGCGATAGAATCGGCTATCCTGAAACCCACTCCCCAGATATCCTCTGCCAGCTGGTATGGATTGTTTTTCACAACTACCAGAGACTTTCGTCCATAGGTTTTAAAAATCTTGACCGCGTAGGTCGCTGAAATGCCATGTCCCTGGAGAAAAACCATAATCTGATGGATTTCCTTCTGTTCCAGCCATGCCTTTTTCACTTGATCTACCCGTGTTCGCCCCAGGCCTGCAACTTCGCCCAGTCTGTCCGGATCGTTTTCCAGAATATCAAGGGTTTTTAGGCCAAAACGACTGACAATCCTTTCGGCAAAGGCTGGACCAATACCCTTAATCAGGCCTGACCCCAGGTAACGCTCAATACCATTAATAGTATTAGGCTTTACTATTTCGTAACTTTGCAGCTTGAATTGTTTTCCGTAGCGGGAATCACTGATCCATGTGCCTGTAAGAGAAAGGGTGGAACCAACCGGTACGCTGGAAAGAAACCCGACAACTGTGATCAGTTCTTTTTTCTTTGATTGGCCCAGCAGACGGGCAACAGTATAACCGTTGTCCTCGTTCTGAAAGGTAATTCGATCGAGAATGCCTTGTATTTGCGTGGTGGGTTCTGTTGGACTTTCTGAGAGTAAGCGCTCTGCCATAGGATGGTTATTGTACTGCGCTCCTCATAAATTGAAAACACTAAAAAAATACTAGCAAACTTCTTCCTGCTGATTAAAAGCAACTGCATCGGTGTATTTCATACCGCTGCCACCAAAAATATCGAGGCTGCTGCCTACAGTAGCATCAAGCCTGTTTTTGCCAAGCTCTTTAATCCGTAATAAATCATTGAGGTCACGAACACCCCCGGCATAGGTTGTTGGAACCGGGGCCCATTCTGCCAGATTCTCAATCAGGTCAGCAGCAATGCCTTGGCACTTACCTTCAACGTCAGCTGCATGTATTAAAAATTCGAAGCAGAATTTCGAGAAGTATTCAAGCGTTTCCGGGGAGATTATTGTAGAGGTAAATTTCTGCCAGCGGTCCGTTACGACATAATACGCATCGCCTCTTTTTCTGCAGCTCAAATCAAGGACAAGCTTGTCGCGGCCAACCAGGGAGCCCATTTCCTTAAGGCGCTCTTCATAGATCATCCCTTCTTTAAAAACATACGAGGTAACGATAACGGCAGCAGCACCCTGATCCAGCCAATAACCGGCGTTTTCAGGTGTTATGCCACCTCCGGCATGCAATCCTTGGGGAAATGCCTGAAATGCTTCCCTGGCAGCATCCTCATTGCCGGGGCCGAGCATGATAACATGCCCCCCGTACAGACTGTCACGCCTGTACATCTGAGCATAGTGAGAAGAAGAAAGATCAGAGGTAAAATTGGTCTTGAGTGAACCAGGACTGCCGGTCAAGGTAGAGCCTACAATTTGCTTTACCTTTCCATTGTGCAAATCTATGCAGGGCCTGAATTTCATAACGGACACATTACACTAATTATAAAAGGTATCAAGCCTCATTTGAATTCGTAAATACAATAAAAAAAGGTGACAGATTTCAAATCTATCACCTTTTTTTGTAAACTAGATTCCTTGAACCGCTGGATATATTCCAGGTTCAGGTAAGCGACCAACGGGAGACTCCGAGGAAGAACAGGTTCGGCTATAGTCTTCCTATGTCGAACCTGTGATGACACAGAATATGGGATATATCCAACGGTTCAAGTCTCCTTGACCATCATTGTGGCAGGATCCAGGTTGAGGATCTTGCCCGCAGCGCCATCATATTCATCCTTAATGATATTAAGCAAAATAGCATCTTGCTCCGGCTGCAGAACGATAACCGTGTCAAACAGGCCGTCAATCTCATGGCAGGGGGCTGGCACACCGGCGGCGCTCACCCGGTCATCATCCCTGTGACGCAAGGCAGAAAACCATACCTGTACGTTCATGGCGGCCATCATCTCCTTCAAGTCCATTATGGACTCATAATCAACCTCGCCAAAATCATAGCCATCAACAACTACAATATCAGGCCTGAAGATATTCTGGTAAACAAGGTCATTGAGACGCTCTTCCAGTTTCAACTTGCTGAAGGCTGCCTCCTTAAAGGTCATGATAATGCGGTTACGCATGAGTTCATCTTCAACTTCAGCAGCATTTTCCAGCTGAAAACCTTCTGCAATATATTGAAAAACATCCTCATACCAGGCCTTGGCCTTGCCCAGGTCTTCTCCCACACTGACATGCAGCACCTTCTGGCCCCGCAACATGGAGTCCATGGCAATCTGCACCAGAATGGCTGTCTTGCCCAATCCAGCCCTGGCCATAACCAATCCCATGCGGTGGTCTGGCAACGACTCTGCTGATAATGGATTCAGGATACGTAACGGGTTTTTTTTGATCAAATCCTCTTTCTGCATAATACAAACTCCTAAAACCTATTTATTAAAGGTAATTATTTTGACTTTTGTTTCTCTGCTTGAAACGTTTTTATTATTTCCTCGGCGACTGATTTTGGCACCTGCTTAAAGGTGGCAAACTCCATGGTAAATTCCGCTTTGCCCTGGGTAAGGGACCGCAATACCGTTGAGTAGCCAAACATTTCCGATAATGGAACCTCGGATTCAACCGAAGTATAATTCGCTTCCTCGACAGTACCTATGATCATGCCGCGCCTCTGGTTCAAGCTGCCCATGATAGACCCCTGAAACTCTGAGGGGCCCTCCACTGCAACTTTCATGATAGGCTCAAGGATTACAGGTTTTGCCTTCTGGTAGCCCTCCTTGAAAGCGCCTATGGCAGCCAACTGAAAAGCGACGTCGGAGGAGTCAACATTGTGGGAGGAACCATCATTTATAGTAACCCTTACTCCGGTAATGTGGGCCCCTGCCAGAGAACCCTTTTTCAGACTTTTTTGAAAACCCTTGTCACAGGAAGAGATAAACTCGCGAGGAATAGACCCACCTACGATCTTATCCACAAATTCATATTCCCCTTCTTCCATCGGCTCAATAAAGCCTCCCACACGGCCAAACTGACCAGAACCACCGGTCTGTTTCTTATGGGTGTAATTAAACTCTGCCCTCTGGGTAATGGTTTCACGGTAGGCAACCTGCGGCTGCCCCACTTGTACTGCGGCATCATACTCACGCTTCATGCGCTCGATATACACCTCAAGATGAAGCTCACCCATACCTGAAATAATTGTTTCGTTGGTCTCATGGTCCACAAAGGTCTTGAATGTCGGATCCTCCTTGGTGAACCGGTTGAGGGCCTTTGACATATTAATCTGGGACTTGTTGTCTTCAGGTATAATTGCCAGTGAAATAACAGGTTCCGGCACAAACATGGAACTCATTGACACAGAGACATCCGGGGAGGTAAAGGTATCACCCGAGGCACAATCAATACCGAAAAGGGCAACAATATCACCGGAAGCAGCCTCGTTGATTTCCTCCATCTCATCCGAATGCATCCTGACGAGTCGGCCTATCTTAACCTTTCTGCCATCGCGGCTGTTGATAATAGTATCACCTTTTTTCATAGTGCCCTGGTAAATCCGGACATAGGTCAACTGTCCGTAGCGCCCGTCTTCAAGCTTGAAAGCAAGGGAGATTAAAGGATCATCAGTATTGGAAGTGAGAACGATTTCTTTCTCGTCATTTGCAAGATCAAGGGCTGTATTTTCAATATCTCTGGGAGTCGGGAGATAGGCGAGAACCGCATCGAGCATGGCCTGAACCCCTTTATTCTTGTATGCCGATCCCATAAATACCGGTACCAGTTCCAGACTGAGGGTCCCAATCCGGACTGCATCCCGGATCATCTCTTCAGTGGGTGTTCCTTCCAGAATAGCTTCCATTAACTCTTCTGAATACATTGATGCGGCATCAAGGAGTTCTTCGCGCTTTGCATCAGCCTCTTCCTGGAGTTCGGCAGGAATCTCAGCTTCCCTGATCACCTCGCCATTGTCACCTTCAAAATAAATGGCCTTCATGGTCACCAGGTCAACAACCCCTTTCAGGTCCGCTTCCAGACCGATTGGCAACTGCAGCAGCACGGCATTAAGGTCCAGCTTATCTCTGAGCTGTTGGGCTACTCTATAGGGATTGGCACCGGTGCGATCACATTTATTGATAAATACTATGCGTGGAACCTTATAACGGGTCATCTGACGATTGACCGTAATGCTCTGGGACTGGACTCCACCCACAGAACACAAAATGAGAACAGCGCCATCCAGAACCCTCAGGGCCCTTTCCACTTCAATGGTAAAATCCACATGGCCCGGAGTATCAATGATATTGATGTCATGACCTTTCCAACTGCAGTAAGTCGCTGCCGACTGGATGGTAATGCCCCTTTCTTTTTCCAGTTCCATGGAGTCCATCTTGGCTCCGACACCGTCCTTGCCGCGCACTTCATGTATAGCGTGTATTCTTTGCGTGTAAAAAAGAATACGTTCAGTCAGAGTGGTTTTCCCAGAGTCAATATGGGCACTGATTCCAATATTTCTTAACTTGTCCAAATTCGCTTTCATTATTACTTCCTCAAACTTTCCTCTATTATTATCTGGGTATCATATTTATACCTAAAAAACATCTCTTAAATTATTACATATCTGCTTTATCAATCAACAGATGCATAATGCCAAAAATAAATAACCCGCTCTCCACTTCATACTAAGTGGCAGCAGGCGCTAACCCAATTCTGTCTTCTACAAAAATGAGCCAAAAGATGAGACTGCCTTCACAGCTTAAGCGAATCCAAGCATTCGCCTGTTAGGCAACCAATTGATTTTAAGTGTGCATGCCTCTGCTTAAAGAAATGATCTTCAATATGCGGCGTGCTATATACACGTTAGCCGCCTTACTGTCAAGCAAAACGCTAAAAAAACAACAGTATCTGCTCCTGAACAATCACAAGCCTTTTCATCCTGAAATGAAAATAGGAGCTACAAAACAAGTGTAGCTCCTATGATATTTCTGTGGTGCCGAGACGCAGATTTGAACTGCGGACACGCGGATTTTCAGTCCACTGCTCTACCGACTGAGCTATCTCGGCGCCATTCAAAATGAACTGGCAAATATATGGAAGGATAAATTCCTTGTCAAGTCATTTCTGCTGAAGCCACTCTGGCAAGGACCAACCTGTCGTGCCTGGCACACTGTTCCCTGGCAAGTGCCGCCCATAGAAAACCGATCGCCAAAGGAACGAAGGATAGAATATGTCCACTCCAGTGCAGGAAAGATGCGGATGGGGATTGGCAGAGAACCACGAAGTCGGTGTTTACACCTCTCAGGTTTGCATTAAACCTGTCTCTTATACACATCT
>JAAXQI010000137.1 GCA_012974315.1 Desulfobacterales bacterium
GTCATGGAAAAGGGAAAAATAATAGCCTAGGGTGACCATGCGTATCTGCTGCAGGAAAATAAGTTTTACGCCACAATTTATGAATACCAGACAAGTCGGATGGGAGAGGTAAAAGGTTAAAGGCAAAAGGTAAAAGGCAAAAGGTAAAAGGCACAAGGTGCAGGGCGCAGGGCGCAGGGTGAAAGGCAAAAGTGAGGGATGATGAGTGAGGGGCAAGGTCAACTTACAACTTTAGTCACTTATAACTTTAGTCACTTATAACTTTAGCTCACTTACAACTTTAGCTCACTTATAACTTCAGTCACTTACAACTTTAACTCATTTTAGACACTAGAGAAAATGCAACACGGATACGGATATTTCGAGGAAGATAAACTGGGAGAGATCGCTGATATTAAGCTTTGGCGTCGTATCCTGGGATATACTTCACATCACTGGCAGGGCATAATCCTGGCTGTTATTCTGTCTTTTGCGGTGATTGGCAGCAGCCTGCTGCTACCTTATCTGGTCAGGATCGGTGTTGACGACTATATCATCAATACAGAAATCCCGGTCCCGGAACGTCTTTCAGGTTTGGTAATCCTTGCATTAGTGTTTGGCCTGTCAAGCATTGCAGGTTTTGCAGCAAATTATTTCCAGGTCACGGTGCTTGAGTGGACCGGGCAGAATATCATGCACAGGCTGCGGCAACATATTTACGGGCATATGATCGGTTTGGACCTGGAATATTTCCACAAGAATCCCAGCGGCAAACTTGTTACCCGGATTACCAATGATGTTCAGAATATGCATGAGATGTTTACTTCCGTCATTGTTACTCTTTTTAATGATGCAATAAGGATAATAGGGATTTTGATTCTGTTGTTCTGGTTGAACTGGCGCCTGGCCCTGATGATGGCCCTGCTGCTGCCAGTTATCCTGGTTGCCACTATCTGGTTCAGCAGGCTGGCCAGGAATGTATTTCGGGAAATAAGAACAGATCTGGCTAAAATCAATGCATATCTGCAGGAGGCTATTTCAGGGATAAGCCTTATCCAGCTGTTTCAGAGGGAAAAGGAGACTGAACGCAATTTTGTAAGCATCAATCAAAATTATTTTCAATCTACCATGCACCAGATCAAGGTATTCGGTATTTTTATGCCGCTGCTTGACATCCTTGCTTCAACTGCAACAGGCATTATTATCTGGTATGGCGGTGCCCAGATCCTTAAGGGGCAAATGACCATTGGTATACTGGTTGCATTCCTTTCCTATATGCGTCTTTTTTTTCAGCCGTTGCGGGAGTTGTCGCAAAAGTATTCCATAGTGCAATCCGCCATGGCCTCAGCCGAGAGAATCTTCCAGCTCCTGGATACAAAAAGCAAACTTCCAATCGTCTTAAAACCTCTTAGACCCCAAAATACTGGGACCTCCGTAGAATTCAACAATGTGACCTTTGGGTACGATTCTGCCAATCCGGTTATTCACAATCTGTCGCTGAATGTGAAGCAGGGTGAAACCGTCGCAATTGTGGGCGCAACAGGATCCGGGAAATCGACTCTTGTTAATCTACTGGAGCGGATGTATGACCCGGACCAGGGCAGGATACTGCTTGACGGGCATGATCTTAAGGAACTTGATCCGATATGGCTGAGAAATACAGTGGGGCTTGTCATGCAGGAGGTCTATCTGATCCCCGGAAGCATCAGGAGCAACATCCTGCTTGACCGTGAAATGGATGAGCCTGAACTAAAAGTTATCCTTCAACAGGCCCAGCTTATTGAACTCATAAACCGTTTGCCCGAAGGAGTTCATACCAAAATAGGTGAGGGGAATCTTGATTTGTCTGCCGGGCAGCGGCAACTGTTGGCCATGGCCAGGGTTATGGCGCGCAACCCGGATATCCTTGTGCTGGATGAAGCCACTGCTAATGTGGATTCTGAGACTGAAATATTAGTAGAACGGGCAGTTGAAGCAACCCTGGCACAAAGGACAAACATCGTTATTGCCCATCGTCTGTCAACTATAAGACGTGCGGATAGGATTATAGTCATGGATTCAGGCAGGATTATCGAAGAGGGAACCCATGAATATCTTATGGTCCAAAAAGGCTTCTATCACCGGTTGCAGAATCTCCAATATATTGGATGGAACGAGAGAAAGAGCATTGAGCCGGCTATAAGGTAATCCTGTCTGATAGACTCAAGGATATCATTCATAAAGACAACAGTAGCAATATTCGAGAATAAGAACAATTCCCAATAAACTCCTTGCCTTTCTTTCAGAAAGTGAATAATTATTCAAAATAGAGACATTTCTTAGCCATGATTACAGATATGCCAGGGAAGTATTCTAACCACGAAACATTTTGAAGATTGGTGAAAGAAGATGGCATCAAGCGATCGACGTTTTATTAGACGTTACCCTGTTGATTTCAGAGTAGATTTCATCCATGCTGGAGATTACATGATTTCCTGCAGCAATGATATTTCCATGGATGGCATGTTCATCAACACAAACTCTCCGGCTCCTGTTGGTACCCATGTAAATCTTATTTTTCCGACTGGGGACCATTATGATGTGGAGGTGTCCGCTCTCGTTGTCTGGAACAGGGAAAAAAGCAGTTACCAGAAAGAAGGGATGGGCGTCCAGTTTCTTTCTGCTCTGCCGCAGACAGTCAAAAATGACTTTTTGAAGGATGTTGACCGTATTGTGATTCTGAGGGAGAAGGGAATGTCCTCCTAAGAAACAAATTCAGCTTTTCAGGTTGTACTTTTGTCAGTCCCAAGGCTTATTGCGCCAGTCGTTTGACTAATTTTCCCAATACAGTTGAAAAATTTCCTTCCAGAGTAATTGTCGCCAGGTGATTAAGGGCAGGCTCTTTATTAATTTCGATGATTTTCCCCCCCTTATTATGAATTTGGTGAGGAATTCGAGCTGCCGGTTCCACCTGGCATGAGGTGCCGATAACCAGCAGAAGATCTGCGGAGGCAAGCATTTGCCGGGTTTTGGCAAGGACCATATCCGGGATGCGTTCATCGAAAAAAATAATATCCGGTTTGAGGATAGCATCGCATGCCGCACAATGGGGGGGCAGCGAACATTCTTTCACCAAGGCAAGACCATAGCTCTCACCACATGAAAGGCAGGAGAAGGTGTCGAATGAACCATGAAATTCAACGACATTCCTGCTATCTCCCTTTTGGTGCAGGCCGTCAATATTCTGGGTGATGATGCCGGTTAAAAGCCCTTTCTCCTCAAGAACCGCAAGTCCTTTATGGCCTGTATTCGGCTCAGCATTTATAATTTTCAAAAGGCTTGCAAGCATTCGCCAGACCTTTTCGGGATCAGCTGAAAATGCACCCAAGGTCCCATATTCAAACGGATCGAAACGGGACCAGAGACCGCCTTTTCCTCTGAAGTCGGGGATGCCGCTTTCAGTGCTTACCCCTGCACCAGTCAAAGCCACAGCATTCTGCGACTGTTTCAGAAGGGTAATGGCTCTATCAAAAAGGTCTTCAGGCATATGAGCGATCAGTTTGATTTTTTTCTTCTTTTGGACCTGATACCGCTTATTTTGTTGGTGAACTGCTTGATAACCGAAAAATACATTTCGCCTGCCTGGGCAATAATAGTGTTGTGCGTAGCTCCCGGAACAACCTGAAGTTCTTTTGAACGGGCTGGAGATTCGGACTGGAGAATGGCAGCTGAGTTGACCGGTATGATTTCATCATATTGGCCATGGATGATAAGGGTGGGTTTTGTGAAAGTGGAAATTTTTCGCACATTGCAAAACCCGTCATTCTCTGTAATCCCCAGTCCCGCAACATCTACCCCTAGTTTCATAAGGAGTGGCAGAGAGGTGGCAAAGCCGCTTTCAATTATTATCCCTGCAATATCCTCAGAATGGCAGGAGGCAAGTTCAATTGCAGCAGCGGAGCCAAGAGAGCGTCCCATAATAAGAAGAGGGCCGGTGTGCTCAGCTTTATGCAGCCATTCTTTTACCGAATCAAGGATTATATGCGCATCCCCCAGCATTGAGGTTACTGTGGGACTGCCCGTACTCCTGCCGTAGCCGCGATAATCCGTTGCCAGGAAATTCATGCCGTACTTGTTATACAAAGGGCCAATTTCATCATAATCGCTTACAATTTCACCGTTGCCGTGAAAGAATAGAATGTTCGGATTCTCTTTGGAAGCAAGATGAAATCTTGCATGTACCTGGATTCCTTCATTAACTGGAATGTCAATGTCCACAGTATTTTGCAGCGTAGGAGTCGGGTCCGTTTCCAGGCGCGGGTGAAAAATTGCCTGGAGTACTCCCGGCTGGTCAAGTTTATTATAATCATAGGATCTCATTGTCATTTCACTCTATTCGGCTTTGAAAAAGGCATTGGCATTTGCGCCGCACACCGGGCATTTTTCCGGGGCTTCTTTTTCATGGGTATGGCCGCATACCGAGCAGATGTAATAATCACACTCTTCCATGGTATCCATATTGTCCAAGGCTTTCTGGTACAGGTCTGCATGTTCCATTTCCACCTCATTGGCATAGGAAAAAGACCTTGCTCCTGACTTGTGTCCTTCTTCTTCTGCAGTCTTAATCATATCAGGATACATGTTCTTGAATTCATGGGTCTCACCAGCCAGGGCCTCTGCAAGATTTTCCCTGGTGGTCCGAATACCCCCCATTGCTCTCAGATGGGCATGGGCATGGACAGTTTCAGCTGCCGCCGCTGCTCTGAAAAGCTTTGCAGCCTGTGGATAACCATCCCGTTCCGCCTGTTTGGCAAAAGCGAGATATTTTCTGTTGGCCTGTGATTCACCTGCAAACGCCTCAGCCAGATTCTGTTCTGTTGTGCTCATGGGTTTCTCCTTTTTATAAATTTGTAAGTGATATGCCAGTTTCCGGTATTTAATTTCTAAAGGTGTGATTTTTTTATCGGCGCAGGGCACAGGGCACAGGGCACAGGGTAAATATTTAAATGAAAAATCCTTTATCCTTTTACCTTTATCCTTTCACCTTATGTCTGACAAGCCTAATCTTTAATTATTTTTTCCTCCGAAACAAGTTCAATTAATGTCACTTCCGGTGGAGAAAGGAAACGGATCGGTGGACCCCATGTGCCACTTCCCCTGCTGACATAAAGAAAGCTATGGTCTAAAGGGTTCAGGATACCCCAGTGGATTGGAAAATAAAGCAGGGTAATAATATTGAAGGGAAACATTTGTCCTTTATGGGTATGGCCGGAAAGCTGCAGGTCAAAAAGCCCGAGGCTTTCCTGGTCCATAACGGGCCGGTGCTTGAGCAGCAATGTGAAATTTTCCCGGTTCAGCCCTTTCAGCATCTTCGTCTCAGAAGGTTGATCCTGCTTATTAAAATATTTCATGGACGCGTCATCTACACCGGCAATGTTGAAGCCGTCTGCCAGCGTGACACCTTCGTGTCTCAGAATTGTAAATCCTGCCTTTTGTGTGAAAGCTAAAGAATTCGTAAGTCCCGCATAAAATTCATGGTTGCCGGTTACAGCATATTTACCATAGTGTGGTTGAATATCCTGCAGCATTTCAGCCAGCCCTTCCAGCTTGTTTATTTGTCCGTCCACAAGATCTCCTGTTGAGACCAGGATGTCAGGATTGGCTTTCTGCACAGCCTCCAGGATTTTTTTCAAACGTTTGTGTCTGACGATAAGTCCCAGGTGCACGTCGGATATCTGGACAACACGCAACCCGCTCAAAGAGGCCGGTATTTTTTCGTGGGCAAGTGTAACTTTTTCAATCCGTATGTCCCAGGCCTCAAAAGCCCCCACTACTGAAATGATCAGAGAGAAGGCTAGAGGGATGTAAAAGGCTGGTTTGGGGTTGATTTGGAGCAGCAGTTTTTTATGCAGGAGGAGACGTAAAATCCAGACAAGCAGGCGGCAGCCATCAACTGCAAGAGAAGCGGACACAAAAAGAAAGATGATGCCCATCCAGGTATAACCGGAATAGGCGAGAAATATGGCCAGTCGGTCGTAGCCGATGCGCTCTGAAATTCTGACAAAGATGGGCGCTGCGATCATGACAAGTAAAAAAGCTGCAAGAAGAAAAGAGGCCCATCCGGGCAGAGTGAATGCAGCTTTTGCCTTGAGAAAAAAATAGAGGTGGAAACCACCATATATGAGTAAAAAACTCAGCAGGAAAAGAGACATATGGGTTAGTTCAGCAATACATTTGCACCAGTTTGTCAACGCTGCTTTCAGACATTGTTCTGGCAGGATAAGGATTATGAATTATGATATAATATATAACATTGTTGAAAAAGGCGAGGAGGGAAGAAAATTTTCATCCATTACTTTATATAACGGTGGGGAAAATATTGAGTGCACTGGCCCATGAAGTAGAAAAGATGTACTGGGAATATTCAAAGGCAAAAGCCACTGATACAAGACGAAACATTTGATAAAATGAAATAGTTGCCAAAATCTGGAAGGTCGAGCAATTGAAAAAAATTGATAAAACAAAAGCTGAGCTCTTCAAGGAGCTGGAAGAGACAAAAAAGGTGGTTCAAGAATTAAATCTTTGTCAGGCTGAATTTGAAAAGTCCCGCGAGAGATATGAAAAACTTCTTGATTCAAGTCCTGATGCCATGATTTTTATCAATACGCTAAATGAAATTGTTCTTGTCAATGCACAGTTTGAGAAGATTTTTGGTTACAGCCAGGAAGAAATACTCGGTAAAAAACTCGATATCCTCTTGCAGGACAAGTTCAGGAAAAAACACAGCAAGATGGTCCAGAAGTTTTTTGAGAATCCCGATGTACGCTCCATGGGATCACATTTCGGGATATACGCAAAAAAGAAAGACGGAAATGAATTCCCTGCAGATATCAGCCTCAGCCCGTTACAAACCGACGAAGAACTTCTTATCATGGCAGATGTCCGCGATATCTCCAAACGAAGGGAGGCTGAGGAGCAAATTGAATTGAATTATTATATTCAGAAAGTGACAAATTCGATGCTCAAGATTTCATTGGAGCCACTGTCACTGGAAGATCAGTTCGATCGCATTCTTGATCTGATTTTGAATGTGCCGCACCTGTCTCTTCAATCAAAGGGCGCGATTTTCTTAAAGTATCCTGAAGCTGAAATTCTTACCCTGAAAGCACAGCATGGTTTTACAGGAGCAGACCCGTTACCGTGTACTGAAATACCTCTTGGTCATTGTTTATGCGGTAAAGCCGCATCAATGTCAAAACTGATATATGCAGAAGATATGAAAGGTATACATGAGATTCATGATGTAGAGATGTTTCCGCACGGGCATTACTGCGTACCCATTGTCTCAGGTAAAAACCTTCATGGTCTTCTCAATGTCTACATCCAGGAAGGGCACAAACGTAGTGGTCGGGAGGAAGATTTTTTGACTTCTGTTGCAAGTGCCCTGGCAACAATTATTGAGCGGGATCGGACGGAACAGGAGAAAAAGGATTTGCAGCGGCAATTGACCCAGGCAGAAAAGCTGGCCGCGCTCGGAAGATTTACAGCAAATGTTGCCCATGAAATACGCAACCCCCTGACCTCGGTCGGAGGGTTTGCCAGAAGGTTGGACAAAACAATCCCTGAGAATACAAAAGAAAAAAATTATGCGAAGATCATTATTGCAGAGGTAACCAGGCTTGAAAAAATACTGAAAAATATCCTCAGTTTTTCCAGGGAGACAACCCCCAATATTACAGAAAATGATCTTGGGGAAGTGGTTGAAAGGGTATTGTTGATGAATGAATACCTGTTCAAGGAAAAATTCATTGCCATAAAAAGGTCGCTCGAAAACCTGCCCAGGTTTCTCTTTGATAGTGATTTGATTATCGAGGTCCTGGAAAATATAGTTTTAAACGCAATTGACGTAATGCCCACTGGAGGGACTCTGACAGTAACCACTGAAAAGGGGGGTGGGCCTGGGAAGTCCAATGTATTTATTAGAATTCGGGATACAGGTGACGGTATATCCGAAGAGCAGATGAAAATGATTTTTGAACCATTCTACACAACCAAGGCAGCAGAACATGGCACCGGTCTTGGCCTCTCAATCACCAAGAAAATTATGGAGTCTCTGGATGGTAGAGTTGAAGTTGAAAGTGAGGTGGGGAAGGGGGCAGAGGTAATACTTACTTTGCCATTTGTATTAAAATAGGAATGAGGATCTCTTTAAGAACCTTTCTTGAGTCAAGATGTATAGACATTTATAGTTTTGATTGCCGTCAATTAGCAACTTTTTATGTCCCAGAAAATAGGGGCAATGGATAGGTCTTTTCTACTTGACACTGTCAGACATATCAGCAGAAAAATGTACCATTTCATAGCCTGTTAATTAAATTATTGGAAGATTTTTTTGATTCGAGTAAATATTTCACGCCTACAATTATAAATAATATGC
>JAAXQI010000043.1 GCA_012974315.1 Desulfobacterales bacterium
AGATGTGTATAAGAGACAGAGTTAAGATCGTTGAAATGGTTATTCAAACAAAGGCAGGCCGTAAGCAACTTGTAAATAAACCAGGTTGCGCCTCGTATCATCATTGTCAACACGATCATCAACATAATTAAAGATGTAACCCGCGTCCAATGTAAATTTATCAAAAAATTCCACATAATGAAGACGCAGAGAATGGATAGAGGAGGAAAAGACACCAATAATTATACCCAGAAGATGAATAATCCCTCCCACAACAAATCCCAGAACTATATCACCGGTCAACCCTGCAAGCTGGTTGGCGACATTGGCTAACAGTACAGATGTAAGTCCAATAGCCATGATCCTGGCATAGGAAATTATATTGCCGATATTCTTAATAAGTTCAAGCGGGGCAAGGAGACCTCCTGAAAAAAGCAGGAGGGGAGTTAAAATCAGGATGGTGATAACCAGGGGGCGTGCCAGTAATTCCGGAAAAACCCCGAAAAACGTAATGATAAGTGTAACAATGGCAAGAATAAGCACTATGTTTAAAAATTTGACCAGTGCCTTTTTCTTTGTATTTTTTCTTAGGGCACTGACAAATCCCAATGCAAGTCCCAGGGTTATATGAGCAAGGCCGATGGCAAAGGCAAAATACAACATCGGCAAGATATTTTCCTGCCGATCCATGAACAACGGCTTTAACCCAAGCACCTTGTGTCCGAGGTCACCGAATATCTCCCCATACAGGAAACCAAATATTATGGCATATAATGAACAGACTCTAAGTACCCTGAGAGCATCCTGAAACAATTGGTTCTTCCTGGAAACCCTTGCCAACAGAACGGAAATAATAAGAAGCATGAATCCATAACCTCCATCACCCAGGATCAATCCAAAAAACAACGGAAAAAAAAGACCGATAAACGGCGTGGGATCAAACGAGGTATAAGAGGGGAGGGGCAGAAGCCTGGTGAAATTTTCAAACGGTTTAAAGTATTGAGGATTCTTCAGGACCACAGGAACACGTTCGAGATCCTCCCTACGAATATCGATCTCCTCAAGCAATACACTCCCCGCAAACTGCTGTTGCAGGCTGGCACTTAACCCGGTGACTTTCCCGGAGGGCATCCAGCCATAGATAAAGAAGCACATTGTTGTTTCAAAGGAAAAAGCTGAAGCCTGGATAATTGAGAGCTGTTCGTGGACCCAATCAAGGGCTGCTTTATACATCGGGCCCCAGCGATGGGTGAATTCTGTCAGTTTCGCATCAACGGCAGCCAGAGCCGCTTCATTATTTTTTATCTCATCTTGGAGATATTCAACCTTGTGTACAAAGGTCATACTTTTGATTGACTCGGGAAAGGTAAATTCCGGCATCTGTTTTTCACTCAACATTGAGCGAATATCAATTGAAATATCTTTGGTTGCTGCAATAAGCCCCACCAGTGATCCATCCTCAGAGGGAACAGTAAAAATTTCACAGGATTTATCGGCAAGACAATTCAGGTTGTCCTTTAATGCAGCGACGGATTTCTCATCTTTTAAGGTGATGCCGATATAATCCAGGTCCGGGGTCAACTGAATTTTGTCTAACAGGGTCGAAACAGTTGCCAGAAAATTCCTGTATCCACTTAATTCAAAGAGATCATGACGTATTTCCTCCCGCTTCTTACAGAGAAGCTGGCACATCTCAAGATGCTTATCCAGTGTCCTGCTGACAGTATCAATAATTGGACGTGGTGTGAGAAAGCTTTCCCGCATGCCGTCAACAGAGAGACAGGAAAAGAGGGCTTTAAGTTTGCCTTCAAGTTCTTCTAGAAATATCTTTTCAAAGAGTGCTTTTTCGTCTGGCAGTAGTGAATGAATATCTTTTTTATGTATATCATCAATGAAGCCAACGGCGGAGGGTTCTATATGAAGATCGCCCTCTTTGCGGACAAGTGAAAGCGTTTCCCCAAGCAACTGCCTGGGACCGACAATTTCCACTTTTGACATAGTAACGATCACTATTAATCACCGTCATTCATCAGGCAGGATTACCCGTAAATATTCACTGACCTCTTGCAAAACTTCTTCTGGAATATTCTGCAGGTATTCTGTCATTTGATTTACTTCGGAAATATCCCTTTCAGCTTTATGTCTGGTAAGCTGGCAGGTCTCTTCAAGGGACTGATCATGATTATCCAGCAACTGCTGCTTTTTTTCTTGCAACTCCTGAGCTAAAGAAACACGTACAGATTCAAGCCAATCTGCAGCTTTTTTCTTTTCAGCCTTAATAGATTGCTGGATTTCGTTTTCGACTTTGATTACGGCTTGCAACAGATCTTCTTCCATAAAGAACCTCTTGCAAATAAAGTGGAGTTGACTCCCAGGTTAGGCAGGAGTCAGGGAAAGCATTTAGAGCACTCCACTTTGAGTTGACAGTAAAGAAATACTGTGTCCACAATGTGATAGTATGTAATTACTGTCTCTTATACACATCT
>JAAXQI010000150.1 GCA_012974315.1 Desulfobacterales bacterium
GATCCGCTTCTACGAACGCCGCCCGAAGTTCAAGGGGGCGGAGTTCCGCGTCAAGATCCGGGAGGAGCTGGAGGAGGTGCATTGCTTCTGACAGTTGATGGAGCATTTATGATAAGTGTATCTGCACCGCCACTACCACCACCTGTAATTGTAATAGTGGTGTCGTCTCCGCCACATGAGACGAGCATCGTTGAGGAAGCAAGAAGAACAAGCGCTAACAACCAGTAACAGAAACCAGCCGATACTGATCTGAACTTTGTGGGTATTTCCATGGAAAGCCCTCTATAAATGAATTACAAATTTGCGGGTTAGCCTGAGCAGCAGCTTTACGTTAAAATTTCAGCTCCCTGGTTCCCTTTTTCCTTTTACATAATTGCTTTATTTTTATCCCAGAAATCATCAACCAACAAGGTTGTGGCTCTGTTTACAGCTGTTTTGAACATTTCCTTCGAGCGTTTATCACCATAGATAGACTGCGGTGCCACTTTGACTTCTGCCCTGTTGGTCCAGATAACCTCTCCTGTTGCGGTGTCCTGCACCCAGATACGCAGCTGAACAAGAGCCTCTGGCGTTTTGCCGCTATGATTGGCAAGATGTGCTGCGCTTGCACCAACAAAGCCCCAGGTCACTGCATTCCAAAATTGTCCGTTACTGTCGCCGCCAGAGACTGTTGTTGTACCGCCAGGACTAATGGTTGTATTAGAGTACTCTGGCTCAAAAGGAGAACCTGCATTATAGCCTGCTACAGCACCGGCCAAACCCCACAGCGCTATTGAATTAAGATTGTCGTAATCTTCTGACTCTGCAAAACCGAACGCTGCCTGGGATGTGCCCTTGATGATAAAAGGCAAAAGACCTCTCTTGTGCAACTTCCAGCTGTGTTCCTGCTGAAGGTTGTATTCAATGATCCGTCCACGGACAATGTAATCTGCATTAAACCTGCGCCCAAGTTTGGAAATGGTTCTTTTGTCCAGACCATGAACCCCAGCATCAGCGGCGTCCGTTGCTTCATTTTCAGCATTGTCGGCATCTATCCACTCCTGAAACTCCCCTTTCATCACGTCGGACCATTCACCGTCAAGCTCTCCCTGCAATCGCGAAGTGCGGCCCCAGGATGCCAACCTGATGATATTGGCATCCACCAGATACTGGGTCACATCCTCCTGAATCGGCAGATTAAAACCTTTCCCGGTAAACTTATCAGTCAGGGATTCTGTTACACTTCTGCTCTTTTCATGGACAGACATGACATCATCTCCTGACGAATAGTCAGCAAAAGGCAACAGCACGACTGACTTGTCGGTAGAACAGACGCTTGAAGCCGATTGCGTGTCGGGGACGTGGAGCGTTTCTTCGGTAACAGAATGACCCGAGGCGCAACCACTAACCAGCAGTGCCAAAAAGCCGTAGAGAAAGAATCTTTTTACTGCCATGACGGAATCTCCTTCCAAAATTGAATTCGGTGTTTGGATATTTTTTACTAAATCTAATTTCAAATTTTAAACCTTTTGGCTCCCATATAAGGATTTAAAGAATCCTAGGCCTTAACAGGATAACAAGCTCTTTCCTGACCATGGTCTTTGCCTCATTGCCAAAAATGTATTTCATCCCGGGAAGCTTGCCCAATCCCGCAACATTACTGCCTTCATCAATCTCCACAGAGCTTATCAGGCCGCCGACTATAAGCATCTCGCCGTTATGCACCCGCACGATGGAATTCATGGTTCTTTCCTTGATAAATGGAAGACCAACCTGATTCAGCCCAAACTGTTTGTATTCAATGGGCTCCTCAAGCTGAGAAATCATGGGAATGATGCTCATAACAATTTCGTCATCATTCATTATCGTGGCATATACCTCCAAGCGCAAACCTGAAATAGCCTGGGCGGTTGTGGCGGCTGTTGTAACCACACCTTCATCGGTTGTGGTCTCCACCTCGCTGATATAGGTCACGTTATCACCGACATAGATTACCGCAGGCTGACCGTTCATAACGCTTATCCGTGGGTTGGCCAGAACCTTGGTCGAGCCCTGGGTCTCAATGGCATCCAAAACAAGGTCAAACGATTTGGCAGCCAAAGAAATTGTATCGATAAAGCCGCCCGAGCTGGGATAAATCTGCCCTGAGTTTCCAAAGGTGGCAGTAAAGTTAAAGGCGCTGCTCTTTAACAGGCCGTCCCAATCAATTCCCTTGGCCGAACCTTGGTCAAGGGTAACTTCAAGGATTTTTGCCTCAATGGTAATTTGTTTGTACATCTCCTCTTTGAGGGCATCCACATATATTTGAACCTTGTCAAGCAAAGGCCGAGGGGCTGTGACGGTGATCAACCCAAGAGACGGGTCGATAGAATAGAAACCGCTGGAAGTTTGTGTAAGGGTGGCCCCCTGGGGAGCCACTTGCTGCTCTTCTTCATCTCCATCTTTTGATGGCTTAGCCGATACCGGCGCTTCGTATCTCTGGGCCCAGATATCTAGTAGCTGAGACAGATTCTTATCGATGCTATCCCACCTTGTATTATCTGAATCGGTATTGGTAGTGGTGCCGCCGCTCGTATTAATATTTGCCTGGCCTTTAATGCGGGGCGGAAGGGCAACATGAAATTTTCTGGTTTCCTTGAATTTTATTATGATGGTGCTGCCTTTCAGTTCATAGAAATAATCTACCTGCCGCAGCATATTATTAATGGCTTCAAAAAAATCATCCGCAGCACTGATGTCAACATCTATATATACATACTGATCAACATCACTCGCCCAGCTGACATTCATATTATGCAGGGAAGCAAGACGCTTCATAATATCGCGCAACGGAACAGCACCTGCTGTAGTCGTGATATCAGCGCCGACTTTTAAAGCCAGTTCATCATCAACATTTGCAGCACCTTCAGCCATCCCCCTATCGCTTATTAAATAGGAAGGCTTTTGAAAGCGTACCGGCAGGGCTCTTCCAGCCCCTTCCTCTACAACAGCAGGAGATGCAATTTCCGGCTGTACAGGCTGTGTGGCGCTTTCCCGAGGCTCTCCGGCAACTTCCATTCCGCTAGTTGCAGAGGATTCCATCCCTGATGACTGGGTAGAGGGTGTAGCACAACCCAATAGAATAAGCATTGCACTTACTGCAATTCCGCCCAGTAGTACTCTTTTTTTGGCAAGCATAGACTTTTTTCCCAACCTTTTGTTTGGCTTTGATAGCTGTTCTATTTTCATAGAGTACGTCCCACCAATATATTTTTACTTACAGTAACTGTATTCCAGATTACATCTGCCCCTGGGATTTCGCTTCTTCCAGAACCAGTCTGCCCTTTATGTAGCGAGTTAAATCCGCAGGCAGCTGATATCCTGATAATAATACTGCCCGATACTCTGCTGCTGCTTTTGCGCTGTTGCCTTCTTTATCAAGAATTCTGGCCCGGGCTATCATTGTATCAAGAGAGTCTCCATACTGATCCTCATGCCGGGCAAGGAGAAGCAGGGCATCGAGGTAATTGCCATTTTCCTCAGAAAACATGGCATAACTTATCACAGCTTCACTTTCAGGCCTTTTGCCACTTACAGCCAGATCAAAATACTCTTTAGCCTCATCATTTCTTTTCATATTGGCCAGGCCGATAGCAGTATACAATGCGCTTGTCTGGTCATTTTGATCTATCTTCAGCGCCTCTTTTCCATAAAAGACAGCCTTGGCATTCATTCCCATATGAACCAGATAAAGGGAAGACAAACGGGCGGCAAGTTTGCCGTTCTCCGGCCACATCTCAAATGCCTTTTCATAAAGCGCCAGGGCGTCTTCATATTCCTCCTGCTTTTCAAGGGCACGGGCCTCTCTCGTTAACCTCTGGGCATCCAGGACCTCAGGAGACAATTCCATCTTCTGGATGACCTGTAATTTTTCACCTTCCTCCAGTATGGCCCGATCTTTCTTGACAGCGACCGTTTCAATTTCTCGTTCAGGCCATTCAAAAGTTGCTCCTTTTGGGGCAATAACTAAGGTGTTATAACGTTCAATCGCCTGGAGATTCTGCAGGTTTAAAATAACATCCAGCACAAAATCCCAGGGCACGTTATCAAGCGCCAGGGTAAGATTACCACCTACACCCGCCGTGACAACGATGTTCATGCCGCTTATTTCACCAAACAGCCTGAAAACATTATGCAGGTCAATCTTATAAAAATCGACAGTGATTGACTGCTTTTCGTATCCAGCATAAGTAAATTCATCCAGAATCTGAGGTGCTGCTGCAGTTACAGGAGATTTGACCGGCATGGAAACGGGCTCTGGTGCAGCCTCAACCACTTTTACTTCTTCAGGCTGAGCGGGTTCTGTCTCTTTTTCCATGGGCTGCTCTACCACTTCAACTTGTGGTGACGTATCAGCCACAGAAGACTTTTTAGATGATGCCACTATGGCCGGAGGTGCTGGTGCCGGTTCTTTTACCGGAGTCTTTGGCGTCTCAACCGCCGCAACTTTGGCCCCTTTTTGCTTGAAATAAATTACGATATCATTGACATCACGTTCAACTGTGTAGCTTGCATCTCCAGTTGTAAACATTTCAAGCCTGGCAATAAGAGGCTCCTTATCATCCAGAATCTTTCCCTTAATTTGTGCAACAGGACCTTCACCGGGAGTCAGCGGGAGTTTCAGAGACCCTGCAAACGAACCATCTGCAATATCAAGGATAACCCTCTGGGGCTCAAACAGCTCATACATTGTAAATGTAGGTGGAGCCGAGCCTGTAACCCGAAGCATAACCCCCTGGTCAGACTTGGTGGTTTTAATCCCTGTAATCTGATACGGACCTGGGGCCGCAAAAGCAAGCTGCTCGGCCACAGCCGTATTCACATTACTTACTAAAAAATAAGTGAAAAGCAGCATTGCAAACCATAACACAGTTATTCTGAAGCATACCCTGTGGGCCATTGCTATTTTTCCCCCTCTTGATTCAACACCATTTCAACGGTTTTATATATTTTATCTCCGGCCAGGTTGTAGGTGTAATTTTTGACAATCACCTTATTCGGCACAACGGCCTCAACAACACCGGTCCTTCCCAACAAAAGTCCTTCACGAATTATATACCCCTGATTATTTGAATCCTGCACCATGGCAAACTTATCAGCAGCACCCAAAATAATTGCCACTACAGTGAGCTGCCCCGGTTCAAATTTCCGCATCCCGGTCAACTCTTCGACAGGTGTCTTGACTGCAAGCACCTTTTCCTGAACGAAAGAGACAAAGGGATCAGTCCTGCCTTCCCTTTTATAAACAAAAGAATCACCTGAGTCCTGGAAAAGGATGGCTGCCATCTTTTCCGTAAACTTCAACTCTTTTTGTTCTTCAACAACTTTTTCCTCGGCAGCAAACACATCCATTCCCTGCAAGCCAATAATAGCAAAAATGGCTGTTAGAAGAAAAATGAATTTATATGTCCGACTTAATTGCATCATTTACTTTACTTTTTGCCCTTTTTGGGTTTTGGGGCCATTTCAGACTCTTCAAGAAATCTATAGGTAATAAGGCTAATGCTTGCCCCAAGAAGCAACTCCCCCCTTTGCTTACTCCCACCGCCCAGAGTGATATTGGTAGCCGAGATAATTCGATCCAGTTTGCTGACCTCATACAAAAAAGTTCCGATATTGTGATACGGGCCATTTAGTCTCAACGAAACAGGTATTTCGGCGTAAAACTCTTTCTTCCGCTCGCCTCCTGGCGAGAATGAAGCCATAGACAATCCTGAATTAGTGCCGAGTGAGGAGATATTGGTTAAAAGGGAAGGGATTTCCTTTTTCTGCGGCAAAAGAATGGCAGCTTCCGCGAACATACGCTGGGTTTCTTCCATTTCAGCCAAATGTTCATCAAGCTTTGCAGCCCTGGCCTTTGCCCCGGCAATCTCCTGCCGCAGGCTTGCCGCCCTTTTCTCCAACCCCTTTATCTGTTCGGTCTTGGCTGTAAAGTGCAGAAAATAAAAGGCCACAACTGGCAGAGCTATTATCAGTACAAATATTACAACGATAATTTTCTTATCGAGTGTAACAACTCTTTTCTCCAGAAAGGAGTCAAAGGCTTCTTTTGTTTTTTGTACTTTCATTCGTGCTTTTTATCGCTCAGTCTTATAATACCGTTAAAGTTTCCTCTTCTCTCCTGAATTGCTGATACACAAAATATACCCAACCTTACTTCTTGGCTTCTGTTTCCTCAGTTGCTTCTTCTTGATAATCCGCATTTATTACTTGAATAGTTAGCGAAAAAGACCTGAGTCTCCTTCCCTGGACTCCGGTCGCTGACGTCCCTGAAAGCTCAGCTGTCGCAAAATAAGGTGATGTGACAATTGTTTCCATAAAGTCTGCAATAGTTGCATTGTCCAGCGCAATGGCCGATATCCTTAAAATGGAGCTGTTAAATGACATGGAATTAATCCAGAGGCGGCTTGATGGGGTCAGCTTGGCCAGTTCATCCATTACCCGTACAGTCAACTGGGAACCTTTTTTCAGCTGGCTGATGGTATTGAGCTTGGTTTCAAGAAGGGCCTGATCTCCTTTGAGTTGTTCAATTTGATTGATTGTGGTCTGGTACTTTGCTTTTTCTTTTTGCAGCTCGCTGATGGAGGCGTTAAGCTCATCCACCTTAAAGCCAAGAACCAAAGCAACCAGCAGGAGAATAGCCAGTACTCCCAACAAGGTGGCCCCCATACCGAAAACCTGTTTGGCGGCCTTTATCCTTTTTTTGATCTGCCTTACTGGAAGCAGGTTAATATAGATCATGCCTATCTCACAATTCCGAAGGTCTGATAGCGAGCCCAAGGGCAATTGCCATTTCCGGGCCAATATAGTTTAGGTACGACTGGTCAATATTTTTGCTGCCACCCTTAATTTTAACAAACGGATCCAACTGTTCAACCTGAAGGCCAATCTCTTCAGCAAAAAACTGGTCCAGCCCCTGGATCCTTGAGCCGCCACCGCTTAGGATAATCTTATTTAAAGTCATATCAGGATTATTTGTATAATAAAGGTCAATTGCCTTTTTCAGCTCAAGGGCCCACTGTGTACAGGTGTTGGCATAAATCTCATCCAGATCCTTCTGCTTTTCCTCAACAGGCTCATAGCCCATTTTAAGACCCTCTGCCTCATCAATGGAAATGCCAAACCTGTTCTGTATCTGATCAGTCAACTGCCGGCTACCAACCACAACATCCCTCGCCAATACAGATATGCCCTGGGAAACAATATTGATACTCATCTTAGTGGCACCGATATCAACCAGGGCCACGTTTTCATCCAGGCTGTAATTAGCGTCATAGATGTTTTCCAGAGCAAAACCACCGATGTCTACAATTACGACTTTCAGACCGACAGACTGAAGCATGGACAGATATCCGTCAACAACTTCTTTTTTGGCTGCAACCAACATAATATCTGTACGGTCATATTCTTCAGTATTGGTATGCAAGTCCTGATAGTCCAGATATACATCTTCAATGTCAAAGGGAATATACTGCCCAACCTCTGTCTGGATATATTCATCAAGAACCTTTTCTTCCATCACAGAAAGGTTGATCTTTTTAACGATAACTGAATATCCAGATATCGATATTGCCACCTTTTTTTCTTTTACTTTTAAATTTTTCAACAGGTAGGTAATGATCTTTGCAACCTCTTCGGGTTCCTGCAAAATACCATCTTCAACTGCACCTTCCGGAAGCTTTGCGCTACCGAGGCTCAGTAGTTTGAAATCATTGCCAGACTTGGCCACCTGACAGATCTTTATTGAATGAGACCCAATATCTAAACCAATAGGAAACTGCTGCTGCTTGGCTGAAAGCAGCTTCAATTTCGGAAACTTGTTTTTGGCTAAAGGCAAACTGCCCATAGTTCACCATTTAAGGAGGTTTAGTATTACGTACATTAACGAGTTTGCATCAAAAACTATCTCAAAAAAAAACACAAGCAAGTTTTTTTATTTTATCGCTGCATTGAAGCTGCCCGCAATGTTTTTAACAGAGGACATAATTTTATTTTTAATGTCAAGTTAAATCTCCACAACAGGCCGTTTTATATATAAAAAATTTCATTCAGTTTCTTTTATTCTCCAGACAAGTTATTGATAAATTCCCCATTGCCTGTCTTTTTCAATTATAAAACGTTTATTACTTAGCAATAACTGTGCCAGTTAATTTTGCCATTCATAATTTTTCAATAACTCCCCAAAAGGCCATCGCAAAAAAGACCTGTTCTGACTAAAACCCCAGACTTCCAAC